>CAXNIG010000161.1:0-3041 GCA_964202445.1 Pseudomonadota bacterium | reverse complement strand
GGCTGTATAGTCTAATTCTATGCTATGGTGTCCAATTGATTAGCGGGGTCATTTCAGCTTTGGTGATTGGCTGCTTGCCTCTCACTATCACACTCCTCAGCAAACCGCATTTTAATCTAAAATTTGTCCTGGGCTTAGCCCTGATTTGCATTGGCTTGCTCTGCCTGTTGATGCCTCCACTGTTAAGCAGCAAAAGCACACTAGCACATCTGAGCATTCCTGGCTTACTTGCCGTCGTGGGGGCCTTAATTTTATGGACACATTTTGCCATTAAAAATGCCCGCTTTATGGCAAGTCACACGGAGATCAAATCCATGGACTATGCCTGTCTGATCGGCCTCTTTAATTTAGCCTGCATGCTACCTACATTTGGCTTGATTCATGGCTTTTCCACCCTATTATCGCATACGCAGCTTTGGGTCTTTATTTTCTGGTGTGCGACTTTAGGACTCGGCGCGTCCTGGATTGCCAATATTTTTTGGTCTTATAGTGCCAAAGCCTGCCCACCTGCGATTGGCGGTTCCCTCATTGTGTCAGAAACGATTTTCGGTTTACTCTACAGCTTTATTTTTGAAAAACGCTGGCCGCATGAGAATGAATGGTTTGCCATGACGGCCTTGATTTTAGGCGTGATCTTGAGCATTTATTCTCAATCCTTCAGTGCTGATACTGAAGCAGCAGCCCCCGTCTGCAACCACTGATCAATCGCATCAATCTCCTGCTCAATCATATCGGGATCCGATGGTTGATGATATTCGCCAGGCGCAATCAGCATTTTAACCGGTTGATTTAACAGCGTCAGCGCCGTGTAGAGCTCCTCCGCCTGCGAACGCGGAACGCGAATATCTGCGCCGCCCTCCAGAATCAACAGGGGTGTATGAATATTTTTGACATGCGCAATGGGTGAACGATCCCAATACAAAGCTTGATCGGCATTCCAAAAATAACTGCCCAGATAGCGCAGGAAAAAATCTGTATCATCCGAGGTGCCCGTGTAGGAAATAAAATCAGTAATTCCCTCCCCATCAATCGCCGCATCAAAACGGTTGCTGTGGGAGATCGCCCAATTGGTTAAATAGCCTCCCATACTCCAGCCCCCAATCGCAATGTGATGCGGATCAACAAGCCCCTGTTGCACCAAATAATCAATACCACTCATGATATCGTTATAATCACCCCCGCCAAAATCCGCAAAATTTTTGACCCTAAAATCCAGGCCATAGCCATTACTGCCACGATAATTGACCTGTAAAATCACATAGCCCAGGCTTAACATATTGGCAGGACAACTGGTTGGCGAGAATGCTTCAGAATATTCTTCGCAACCGCCAAAATAACGCTGCATTTGTAAGCTAGCTGGCCCTCCGTGCACATCGACATACAAGGGGTATTGTTGCTTCGGATTATAATGGGGAGGGGTGATGAACAGGCCTTCAATGGGTGTCCCATCTTTTGATTTCCAGTGGAGCACTCGCTCCTGCCCTAAAACCTGATTAAACTGCGTATTAAGATGCGTAATTTGCGTCAGCTTAAAACCCTCCACAGAGGCAACAAAGGCTTCTGGCGCTTGATTGACAGACTCATAGCCAAAGCCAAAAATCTGATGTGTATTATTAATTGAAATCGTCAAAGGCTCCATAAATCCAGGCTGAGTTGAAACCTGCTTCACCGGCACCTCTGGGTTTTGATTCAGCTCGTAGAGTTGCGCCCCTTTTGTTTTATCCATATCCGCCACATAAACCGCCTGGCTATTCGCTTTCCAGCCCAAAAGATAAGGATTGCCATTGAAGGTATTTTTGAGACAATGTGTTTGACCTGCTGCATTCACCAGACAAATTTGATTTTGAGTACTGATATCTTCCAGCAACACTTTATCTTTGCCGCTCGCCAAAATATTCGCCGCAAACCCCAGCCACTGACCATCTGGAGAATAGAACGGCTGATTGCAACTATGCGTATTACAAAACGCGAGCGGCGTGACTTTGAGCGTGCTCAGGTCCAGAATCGCCACTTTGCTTTTTGAGTCATCCATATCTTGAGGGCCAGGCTGATAGGCAAAAGCAATCTCTTGACCATTGGGCGCCCAATCAAACCCACCGCTAAAGACACTCGCAGAAATACTCACATCTGCAGGAGTGATAGGCTGGAAGGCTGCCTGAGCTTGAATATTATAGGTTAAATAAAGTTGAGTATTCACTCCTTGATCCTCGGCCACATTGATCAAGCGATCTGTGGGCGACGACGAGCGAGCCTCATCTGCCACAAAAGCAATTTGCGTCCCAGCAGGCGACCACTCCAGCGCATCGATCGACCGTGAAAGGCTGACAACAGGCACACTCTGCTGCGTGCTCATCCTATAAACTAACACAGTCTGCTGCGCGCCCTTTACCGCAATATAAGCAATGCTTTTACCATCCGGAGACCAGGCAACAGCGCTAATATAATCCGCATGAGCAATCACCTGTGAAGGCCCATTCACAGCTTGCAAACTTAAAACATAATCCCAAGCATTTGAATTCGCCTTACTGCGGCTAAAAGCCACCACCGCAACCTGCTGACCATCCGGAGAGGCGACCACATTAGAAATACGCGTAAAGGCCAGGACATCTTTGCCCGTATACGGCTGCGCAACACCCGTCACGCTAAACAAAGCACCACTCAACAAAATCAATCCACCGATACAATATTTCAACATATTATTTCCTCCTGAGCCGTATCATCCTAACATGTACTCCTGCAAAACCTGGGTCACTTGAAATCCCATCTTCTCATACAACGGCCGCCCCAATTCAGAAGCATATAGTACCGCCCGGGTCATGCCACATTGCCTCGCCTTTTCCACACAAGCTTGCGCTGCCGCCCAGCCCAAACCTTTGCGACGAAATTTTTCACGCGTACTCATAGCATACACTCCTGCAACCTCTACCCCACAATAAACCAGAGATGTTGCAGCAGGTTCATTTTCATAAAAGGTCAAAAAAGGGATGGAACCCGCATGAATAATCAGGGGCTGAAAAAAATCCTTCAGATCCTCCACTTTT
>CAXNIG010000160.1:0-3047 GCA_964202445.1 Pseudomonadota bacterium | reverse complement strand
TGAGTCAATAGTATCCCTAAAATGAGGGCTAAACACAGGCTAAAAGGGCTGGCATACATGGCATAAATTAAACCGCCGCCTTGTAGAAAGCGCCCCACAAGCAAGGCTTCAGCGCTATAAGCAAATGCGGCAATAAGGCTGCCGAGGATAAAAAGAATCATGCTGAGGGAGACGGTTTTTGCTTCGCCCACACAAGGTTTTAACAGAGCCCAAATAGGCTGGAACATCGCATAGCCCAAGCCATAGATTCCAAGGGATAGAGCAAGATTATGGGGATTGGCCCACTGCAAGGAAAGCCCGGCTTGACTGAGGCTGGGTAAAACCATCCAGATGCCTATTAATGGCAAGATCGAAATGAGGGTGCGCAAGAGGATGTTTTTCATGGCTAGTCCTTTTGAATGAATTCCTGTTATAATAATCCCTTTTTGCACGGATGCCAATTCAACATTTATGAAGAAAATTATTATTGAAGGGGCGAGAACCCATAATCTCAAAAATATCAATGTTGAAATTCCGCGTGATCAATTGGTGGTGGTGACCGGTTTGTCCGGATCGGGCAAGTCCTCACTGGCTTTTGATACCTTGTACGCAGAAGGACAGCGCCGTTATGTAGAATCGCTTTCTACTTATGCGCGCCAGTTTTTATCCTTGATGGAAAAACCGGATGTAGATCACATAGAAGGCCTGTCGCCTGCGATTTCCATCGAGCAAAAATCGACTTCACATAATCCACGTTCAACCGTTGGGACGATTACTGAAATCTATGACTATATGCGCTTGTTGTTTGCGCGAGTAGGGGTGCCACATTGTCCAGAACATGGGGTCTCCCTGGAGGCGCAAACCGTCAGTCAAATGGTAGACCAGGTTTTGGCCTTGCCTACAGAATCAAAAATCATGATTTTAGCGCCAGTGATTCAAGAGCGGAAAGGGGAGCATGAAAAGTTATTTGATTCGCTTCAGGCTCAGGGGTTTATTCGGGCGCGAGTAGATGGTGAGTTGATTGAATTAGATGATCCGCCGCAACTCAATCGTCAGCAAAAACATACCATTGAAGTCGTGATTGATCGTCTCAAAGTCGAGCCTGAATCCAAGCAGCGTTTAGCGGAGTCTTTTGAATCAGCCCTGAAATTGACAAATGGTTTGGCCAAAGTTGCGTTAATGGAAGGGGGACAAGATCTCATCTTTTCAGCCAATTTTGCCTGTCATCTGTGTGGATTTGGAGTGGGGGAGTTGGAGCCTCGTTTGTTCTCATTCAATAGCCCAGTCGGTGCTTGCCCTGATTGTGATGGGCTGGGGACGCGTTTATTATTTGATTTGGCTAAAATTGTGCAAAACAAAACCCTGCCTTTATCTCAAGGTGCAATTCGCAGTTGGAATAAATCGAATATTTACTATTATCAGCAGTTACAAGCACTGGCAAAACATTATCACTTTAGTTTGGATCTGCCGTTTGAGGCATTGCCTGAAGCGATTCAGTCTGTGATTTTATATGGCTCTGGGGCTGAGAAAATTAACTTTGAATATATTTCTGCAAATGGTACGCGTTCAACACAAAATCGTGCTTTTGAAGGGGTGATTCCTAATTTAGAGCGACGTGTGAGTGAAACGGATTCCATCTTGATCAAAGAAGAATTGCATAAACTGATGGCCGAGCAAGCCTGCCAATCCTGCTTGGGCTCACGCCTCAATCCTGCTGCACGACATGTGCTGATTGAGGGAAAAAATCTATCGGCTTTAACTCAGATGACGATCAGTGATGCGCTGGTTTATCTGGAACAATTAAAGTTAAGCGGTGCTCGGGCTGAAATTGCGGTGAAGATTTTAAAAGAAATTGTCTTGCGTCTCAGTTTTTTAGTGAATGTGGGTTTAGATTATTTAACCCTGGAGCGTAAAGCAGAGACGCTCTCTGGGGGTGAGGCCCAGCGCATTCGTTTGGCAAGTCAAATTGGTGCGGGCCTGGTGGGCGTGATGTATATTTTGGATGAGCCGTCTATTGGGCTGCATCAACGCGATAATGATCGCCTGCTTAAAACCCTTTTCCATCTGCGTGATCTCGGCAATACCGTGATTGTTGTTGAGCATGATGAAGATGCGATTCGCAATGCGGATTTTATTTTGGATATTGGCCCAGGTGCAGGGGTGCATGGCGGTGAAATTGTGGCGCAGGGTAGCCTCGCTGATATTATCGCCTGCAAAGAATCCCTCACTGGGCGGTATTTATCGGGTCAGGAAAAGATTGACATTCCGAAAAAACGTCTCAAAGCGCAGGCGGACAAAATGTTAATTTTAAAAGGGGCGCAGGGCAATAATCTTAAAAATATCAGGATTGAAATTCCCGTAGGATTGATGACCTGTGTGACGGGGGTGTCCGGTTCGGGTAAATCCACTTTAATCAATGATACTTTATTTCCCATTTTGGCCTGCGAGCTTAATCGGGTGACTACGCTTACGCCCTCAAAATACGAGAGCATCGACGGTTTAGAGCATTTTGATTCCGTGGTGGATATTGATCAAAGCCCAATTGGTCGGACGCCACGCTCTAATCCCGCAACCTATACGGGGCTGTTCACCTTGATTCGTGATTTATTCACAGAAACCCTAGAGGCTAAGGCACGTGGTTATGCTCCAGGTCGCTTTAGTTTTAATGTGAAAGGAGGGCGCTGTGAAGCCTGCGAAGGTGATGGCGTTAAAAAAGTCGAGATGCATTTTCTGTCTGATATTTATGTGATGTGTGATGTGTGTAAAGGCAAGCGCTATAATCGTGAGACCTTAGATGTGCGCTTCAAAGGCAAGAATATTCATGAAGTATTGGAGATGACGATCGAAGAGGCCGTCTCGTTTTTCCAGCACATTCCCAGTGTTTATCGCAAGCTACAGACGCTGATGGAAGTGGGGCTGTCTTATATTCAACTCGGTCAGCGAGCCACGACTTTATCCGGCGGTGAGGCACAGCGAGTGAAGCTGGCCAAAGAGCTCTCCCGTCGTGATACTGGTCGCACCTGTTATATTTTGGATGAGCCTACTACAGGCCTGCATTTTCATGATGT
>CAXNIG010000159.1:0-3049 GCA_964202445.1 Pseudomonadota bacterium | reverse complement strand
TGAGGTCGTCGCCGTTGTCCGCAAAGATCGGGCAGGAGACTCTTTTTTACATCGCGCTAATGTAGGCTTTTTCTATAAGTTTATCAATCTGATGAGCGACACCCAAATTAAACCCAATGTCCGTGACTATCGACTGATGTGCCGTACTGCAGTCGATGCGTTTCTTTCGCTGAAAGAACGTACGCGTTTTAATAAAGGCCTGTTTGCTTGGCTTGGTTTCCGTGAGTATTATATTTATCAAGAACTGCATGATCGCGTTGCTGGCTCTACAAAATGGAGCTTTCGTAAACTATTCAGCTTTGCCATTGATGGCATTACTTCGTTTAGCACCGCACCCTTACGCATTTGGACTTATATCGGATTAATCACCGCCTGCTGTGCTTTTTTACTGGGCATTTTTTTGATTATCAAAACTTATTTATTTGGAGTCATCACCCCAGGCTGGACTTCAACTATTGTGATCATTCTATTCTTCAGTGGCTTAAACATGCTCAGCGTTGGCATTCTAGGCGAGTATGTAGGCCGTGTTTTTATTGAAACAAAACAACGCCCGCTCTTTATTATTCGCAAAATTTATGGCGGTGATGCATAAACATGATTCCCCTCTATATTTTTTTAAATACTTATGTTTTAATAAATGCATTATCTACCTTACTAACCCACCGGAGACCTACACTATGAAAATGAAATCCACCCTCCTCGGCCTCACTGCAGGTTTATTTTTAATGAGCAACGCAATAGCTGCAACCACAGTTGGAATTGTGAATTTAACCACTGTTTTTCAAAATGTTCCCCAGGGCTCGGCTGCACTGGCCAGCTTGAAAGAAGAACTCGCACCCCAAGTGCAAGCACTGCAAAGCAAGCAACAAGCACTGACACAACAAATTTCTGCATTTAACAGCAATACCAAGCTTAGCAAAAAAGAAGCCGCCACTCAAAAACAAGCGCTGCTGACACAACAACAAACCTTACAAACTACCGTACAAAGCTTCCAACAAAATGCAACCCAACAGGAACAAGCGCTGCTCAGCTCATTTAATAATAGCTTAAAAACAGCCTCTACTTCTGTTGCCAAGGCCGATGGCGTTGATTTGGTACTCAGCAATCAAACCACTCTGTATAGCACCAACAGTATTGACTTGACCGCCCAAGTTGTTGCAGCGATGCAACAAAGTGCTGCGACTCAATCGGGCTCCTAATTAATGTTATTTAATTGGGCACGCAAAAAAGCGCCCTCTCTTTCACAAACTGAATTAGAGGCGATGAAAATCGGCGACCCCTGGTGGGAAGCCGATATTTTAAGTGGCAACCCCGATTGGCTTAAACTTAAAAATTTACATCTTTCACATTTAAGCCCAGAAGAACAACAATTTTTAGATAATGAAACTGAAGTTTTATGCAATTTGCTTAATGATTGGCAAATTGTGCATGAAGACAAAGACTTACCCGCTGCAGTCTGGGATTACATGCGAGACGCAGGATTTTGGGGCTTAGTCATTCCCAAACAATATGGGGGCAAAGGGTTTTCAGCTTTATTGCATTCCCAAGTCGTCATGAAAATTGCAACCAAAAGTTTAAGTGCTGCAGTCACTGTTATGGTACCCAATTCACTGGGTCCCAGCGAACTTCTACTGCATTATGGCACCGATGCACAGCGCGATTATTATCTGCCACGTCTGGCACGGGGAGATGAAATTCCTTGCTTTGCCTTAACCGGCCCAGAGGCAGGCAGTGACGCCTCGAGCATGCCTGATTTTGGCATCGTCTGCAAAGATCTTTTCCGCGGCGAAATCATCACTGGCATTAAACTCAGCTTTAGCAAGCGCTACATTACATTGGCCCCTGTCGCCACCTTAATTGGTTTAGCCTTTAAACTGTATGACCCCGACCACTTGTTGAGTGAGGAATCAGATCGCGGCATTACGCTCTGCCTGATTGAGCGTAAACATGCGGGCCTGATTATTGGCAATCGACACATCCCACTTGACCAAGCGTTTATGAATGGGACCATCGAAGCACATGAGCTTTTTGTACCACTGGATGCCATCATTGGTGGTGTGGATTATGCGGGCAAAGGCTGGAGCATGTTGGTCGAATGCCTGGCAACCGGTCGATCCATCTCTCTTCCGGCAATTAGCGCAGCGTATGGTGCTTTAGCCTATGTTACAACAGGCGCCTACACCGCATTACGCGAACAATTCCACCTTCCCATTAAAGAATTTGAAGGCGTACAGGCCCCAATGGCCCAAATTGCTGGCTTTTCATATATTTTAGATGCATGTCGCCTGCTCACCTTAACGGCGAATGATCTGCAACAAAAACCAGCGGTTGCCTCAGCAATTGCCAAATACCATATGACGGAACTCGCACGCAAAACGCTAAACCATGCCATGGATATTCATGGAGGTCGCGGCATTATGATGGGCCCCCATAATTATCTTGGGCGCGCCTATCAGGGGCTACCGATTTGCATCACCGTTGAAGGCGCGAATATTCTCACGCGGAATTTGATTGTATTTGGCCAGGGCGCTATGTTAGACCACCCTTATTTAAAAGCCATTTCTCAAAGCTTACAAGACACCCAGCCCGAAAATAAAAAAGCGTTTAAAAAAGCAGTCTTCGGTTTTGCCGGACGTTTCATTAAACTGTGCTTTAATCGTCTTTGGCTGGGCGTGAGTCAAGGCCTATTTATCAGCACACCCGACTCTAAACTGACAAAATATTACCGCAAGATTAGCATTCTCTCTAACTCTTTTGCACTGCTCAGCGATATTGCTATTATCACTTTAGGCGGGCGTTTAAAACGTAAAGAGCGCCTGTCCGCTCGTCTGGGCGATGCCATGAGCCAACTCTATATGGCCAGTGCAGTCTTAAAATACTACCAACATTTTTATGAGCCAGAGACCGAAGAAGTCGCCGCAAAATGGGCTGTCCAATATTGCCTTCACGAAGCTCATCTTGCTTTAACTGGTTTTATTCACAATTTTGCCCGCGGACCTTTTCGCATGCTTTTGCAATGCTTGCTTCTGCCTTGCAGACACGCTTATGC
>CAXNIG010000158.1:0-3052 GCA_964202445.1 Pseudomonadota bacterium | reverse complement strand
ATCGAACATTTCTCACATTTTCAGGCCAAACGCAGTTTATTGGCCTGGCTGCAAGATGAAAAAGTACCACTTATTTGTGAGGTCGATACCCGCCACCTTACCCAGGTTCTGCGCAGCAAAGGCGTCGCGAAAGGGGTGATGATGCCGATGGATGCCACAGCCCCCAGTCATTTTCCTGACCCCAATGCTGAACATCTTGTTAAAGAAGTGTCCCGCAAAAAAAGTGAGCTTCGCCCAGGAGGCAAACATAAAATCATCGCCGTAGATTGTGGCATAAAAGAAAATATCCTACGCAATTTGCAACGCTTTCCCATCGATATTCAAATCGTGCCCTTTGATTATGATTATAGCCAGGATGAATTTGATGGGGTATTTTTGTCAAACGGTCCAGGAGATCCTGAGCGCTGCGTGGAGACCATTACTCATTTGCAAAAGATTTTACCCCTTAAAAAACCAATCTTTGGCATTTGCCTAGGCGCGCAAATTTTAGCTCTCGCGATCGGCGCCAAAACTTATAAATTGCCGTTTGGACATCGCGGACAAAACCAGCCCTGCCTGGATACGCTCAGCCAAAAAGCGTATTTAACCTCACAAAATCACGGCTATGCAATTGATGAAAAAACCTTGCCCTCAGACTGGCAGGTCACTTTCCGCCATTTGAACGACCAAACCGTTGCGGGCATTGCGCATACCAAACTCCCTTATTTTGCAGTACAATTTCACCCCGAAGCTGCACCTGGGCCCCATGATACCCAATTTTTATTTGAGAAATTTTATGAATATATCGTATAAAAAAGTCCTCATTTTAGGTTCTGGCGGCCTCAAGATTGGCCAAGCTGGCGAATTTGACTATTCAGGCTCGCAAGCCATTAAAGCCTTGAAAGAAGAAGGCATTCATACCATCCTGGTCAATCCTAATATCGCCACGGTGCAGACCGATGCCAACGCAGCAGATACACTCTATCTCCAACCTTTGAGCCTAGAGATTGTCAGCGACATTATCGCCACCGAAAAACCCGAGGCTATTTTATTAGGCTTTGGCGGACAAACCGCCTTAAATCTGGGCTTGGCTCTAGAAGATGCCGGAATCCTCAAAGCACATAATGTCGCAGTACTCGGCACTTCAACCCATACTATTCGCTTAACTGAAGACCGTGAGCTGTTTAAAGAAATGCTCCTCTCCATCGATGTCAAAACCCCCCAAAGCAAAGCTGCCGTCACAGAAGATGAGGCAATTGCAGCAGCCGCAGAGATCGGCTACCCCATCATGATGCGTTCGGCATTTTCATTGGGAGGGCTCGGTTCAGGCAAAGTCAGCTCAGCTGAAGAATTACGCATTGCTGTGCGCGAAGTTTTACACGTTGTTCCTCAGGTTTTGATTGAAGAATATCTTTTAGGCTGGAAAGAGTTTGAATACGAAATTGTGCGTGATCGCGATGATAATGTATTGACCATTTGCAATATGGAAAACTTAGACCCAATGGGCGTCCATACCGGTGAAAGTATTGTCGTTGCGCCCGCACAAACCTTGTCTGACCGCGAACATCAATTGCTACGAAATGTGGCTATTCAGGTCGCACGCAAAGTGGGCATTATCGGTGAATGCAATATTCAATATGCCGTCAATCCTGCCAATGGCGATTACCGTGTTATTGAAATGAATGCCCGTTTATCACGCTCTAGTGCACTGGCATCAAAGGCAACGGGCTATCCACTTGCTTTTGTGGCCGCTAAATTAGGCTTGGGCTACACTTTGCCCCAGATTAAAAATTCTGTCACTCAAAAAACTTGCGCCTTCTTTGAACCTGCTTTAGATTATATTGTCGTGAAAGTGCCGCGCTGGGACACCCACAAGCTCAAAGCGGCAAGCCGTCGTATTGGCACAGAAATGAAAAGTGTAGGCGAGGTTATGGCCATTGGCCGCTCTTTCCCCGAAGCCATTCAAAAAGCGATGCGCATGCTCAATATCGGTCAACATGGTTTGAGTGATTATCCGATTGACTTTAATCTGGAAGATGAAATTGAATTTGCAACAGATCGCCGTATTTTTGCTTTATATGCGTTTTTCTTAAAAGGAGGCAGCGTCGACAAAGCCCACCAATTGTCTCGCATTGAGCCCTGGTTTTTGTGGCAACTCTGGGAAATTGCGGCGTTTGAGCGCCAACCCGGTGATTTAAAACAAGCTAAAAAACTAGGCTTCAGCGATATTACGCTCGCCAAATGGCAACACACCACCCCCGCTGCAATACGTGCATTGCGTCAGGCACAAGGTATTATCCCCTATGTGAAGCAGATCGATACTTTAGCCGGTGAATTTGAAGCGGAAACGAATTATCTGTATTTTACCTATCATGGTGATACGCATGACATCGGGCCTTCTGCCAAAAAGCCTATTCTGATTTTAGGCTCTGGGCCCTATGCGATTGGGTCTTCTGTTGAATTTGACTGGTGCGCGGTCAACACCGCCCGCACCATGCGCAAACTGGGCGAAACCGTCATCATGGTCAACTATAATCCAGAGACCGTCTCCACCGATTATGATGAATCAGACCGCCTGTATTTTGAGGAGCTGACTTTTGAACGCATCGCTGATATTGCCGAATTTGAAGAAACCGCAGGCTTGGTGATTTCAGTGGGCGGCCAAATCGCCAACAATCTCGCTATGCCCTTATTTGAAGCAGGCTTGCCGATTTTAGGAACCCATCCCACTTGGATTGATTGCGCTGAAAACCGCGAAAAATTTTCCAGTCTACTGAATACGCTTGAGATCGATCAACCGCGCTGGGCCAAAGTCGGCAGCCTGGAAGACGCCAAAGCCTTTGTTAAAAGTGTGGGTTATCCCGTTTTACTCCGCCCCTCCTATGTATTATCAGGTGCGGCGATGAATATCGTAGAAACCGAAGCGCATCTCCTGAAATACTTATCAGAGATGGCCTTAGTCTCGCCTGACCATCCTGTCGTCATCTCCCAGTTTATTGACTTTGCCAAAGAATTAGAAATGGATGCCGTCGCCATGAACGGCGAAGTCGTCATGGAAGCCATTGCTGAACAT
>CAXNIG010000157.1:0-3058 GCA_964202445.1 Pseudomonadota bacterium | reverse complement strand
GTGAAAATCCGACCAAAATAATTCGTGATGAGGGAATGCCTAAACGCAACTCCTCTTCAATCAACTGATGCACAAACGCACTCGATGCTTCAATGCCTTCAACATCATGAATAAAAAGCTCACGATCCAGGGTGACAATATCATACCACCCCCGCATTTCATAACCCTGATTAATGGTGATCGGTCGCACAGGCGCATGAGGGAAAATAAATTTAACCCCTTGCTGTAACAAACCCAATTCTTCTGCAACCGGCGCAAAATCATAGCCATCCGCACCCAGACCATGCAACCAAATAATCGTGGCCGTATGCGCGCCCTCTGGATAAAGTATATGAGATTCCATTACAGCCCTTAATTTAAATGGATATACGCATAGTTAGCTGCACCTTGCAAACCAATATCCGTATCTAAAACAATATAAATGGGGATTGATTTAAGCAAATCAGACATCCGCCCTTTATCACTATACGCTGCCAAAAAACGCCCGTCCATCAAATGATGAAGCAGCTTTGGCGCAATTCCACCCACAATATACAATCCAGAATAAGGCAGGGTCATCAAGGCTAGATTTCCCGCACAGGCCCCATAAATTTTGACAAACAAGTCCAAAGCATACATGGCCATAGGGTCATGATGCACAATTGCATAGCGACTAATTTCTGCGGCCTGATCTTCCACATTAAACAGGGCCAGATGCAATTCAGCATTTTCCTCTTCATTAATTAAGGGATGGGTACGCACATAGTCATAAATATTCACCAGCCCCTGACCTGACACCAAACGTTCATTAGATACACGATGCCGTTTTTTACGCATAAAGGCGAGCAAATTAACTTGCACATCATCGGTAGGTGAAAAATCAACATGCCCCCCCTCTGTTGGCAACACCTGATAATACTCGCCATCAAAAATGGATATCGCCACACCCAAGCCGGTCCCCGCACCCAAAATAGCGCGCACTTTATGCTTTTGTTTTTTGCCTTTCTGCAAGACTTCATATGTTTTAGGTTTTAAAGTATCTATACCATAGCCTACAGCTTCGAAATCGTTCATCAGCTTGACTTTCTTTAAGCCGATTTCTATTAATTCTTTTTCAGCAATAAACCAAGGCAGATTTGTAAACTTAACCGCACCATTAATGATCGGCCCAGCAACAGCAAAACAGGCTCTATCCACAGACTGAATATCCACCGCATTATTTTGCAAAAATTGTGCGATAATCAGTGAAAAATTTTCGAATTTTCGATTCAAAAATTCTTCCCGAGCCAGCACTGTAAATTGTTTTTTGCTTTTAAACTGAGTCAGTTGCAAACGACTATTTGTACCGCCAATATCTCCTGACAAAACTAACATATTCCTTCCTCTAATTGACCATTTTCAATAATTAAATATTCCTTAACAATAAGGCCTCCGATCACATGTTCTTGAATAATTTTCTCCAATACCTGTGGCGAGCAGGAATGATACCACACCCCCTCAGGATAAATCACTACAATCGGCCCTTTTTGACAAAAGCGCAAACAATCTGCCTTTGTCCGCAAAACACCGCCTTGACCTGACAACCCCAGCTCATCCAAACGCAGCTTTAAATATTCAAAAGATTCCAGCCCTGCTGCGCGCGCGCAACACTTATTTTTATTAGAGTCCGCACAAATAAAAATATGCTTTTTAAACTGCGGCAACCCTAAGCTCTCAATTTTACTAGAAAATTCACTTATCAAACGCATGCTCACCTCAAACAAAGGAGGTATTATCTACGAAGTCAAATTTAAAAACAACACCCTCTGGTGCCATCAATGGCAATAAACTCCTTGTTATGTTCAGCAAGATGCTCCGTAAAACTCATAAATGAATCATGGAAAGCCTCTGAGTCTAAAAGATCAAAGACCCGTCTGATCGTATCATGGCCGGGCGCGCCATGCGGTAGCTCAAGTAATTCGCTTAAGTCATCGATATGAGCTTCTGCAAAGTCACCCATGCCGCTAAATAGCTGCCAATATCCCTATGCTGATAATGCTTAAAAACGGATGTCTTTGACTCCTTTCAGATCGTGAATCTGACAGCCCATCAAAAAAATCAACCAAACCCTTCTGCTCCATACTATCAACTCCATGTAACTATGAAAATGATAGTATTGCACTAATATAGATTATTTTCCACTCATTTTATGCGTAGGCCCTGGGAGCTACACGACTTTGCTTGACAATTTAAACCGCCACGCTATAATGACACTCCTCAATGCCGGGATGGTGGAATTGGTAGACGCGCCGGACTCAAAATCCGGTGCCAGCGATGGCGTGAGAGTTCGATTCTCTCTCCCGGCACCATTGATTTCTCAAGTGTTTTCAGGTTACGATACAGTATAAGTCTAGATAAAATATCGAAGCCAGGGACACTCCAGGGACAGTGAGCCGTCAAACTTGACAATGAGTCACTACAAGATTATAATATAATCATACGGAGTGACTATCATGGCATCAATAGAAAAAAGACAACAAAACAACCAGACAATCTACCGGGTAAAAGTTCGGCTAAAGGGCTTTGCATCTCAAACTGCATCCTTTGAGCGACTCGGTGATGCGAAGAAATGGGCAATGGAAACAGAAGCCAGTATTCGCAAGGGCCAGTACTTTAAAAATGAGGTAGCATCAAACTACACTGCAGCAGAAGCAATTGATCGCTTCATCGAGAATGTTTTACCTCTCAAACCCAAAATGGCCTACAATCAGAGAGCACAGTTGAAATGGTGGCGCCGCGAAATCGGTCAATACGATTTAATCAACGTCACCCCCGCTGTAATCAGCCAATGTAAAGACAAGCTGATCAAAGGTGTTACGCCTCAAGGCAATATACGCACCTTATCTACCGCTAACCGCTATCTGGCGGCCTTAAGCCATGTATTTACCTTTTGCTACCAAGATTGGGGCTGGATTAATGAAAACCCTTTTGCAAAGGTAACCCGCTTTAAAGAGCCAAGAGGACGCGTTAGGTTTCTATCTGATGAAGAGCGTAACGCCCTACTCCAATCGTGCAAATTAAGCCAAACTAAAGAGCTCTA
>CAXNIG010000156.1:0-3115 GCA_964202445.1 Pseudomonadota bacterium | reverse complement strand
CACGATGTAATTCAGCCCGGCTTTCTGCGCAATTAAGCTAGCGTCATTCACAGCTAAAATCGGCGGAGCATCGATCACAACGACATCATATTGTGCAGATACAAGCTGGATGATATCACCAAAACAGTCACCTAATAAAAGCTCGGATGGATTGCGCGGAAAAATACCCGTGCTCATAAAGTCAAGATTTTCAACTGGAGTGCGGCGAATAATTTTTTCTAGAGGATAAACATTTTCTAATGCTTCACTCAAACCTGGTGAATGCGAGAGATTAAAATATTGATTGAGATAGCCTCGTCGCATATCCGCATCAATCAATAAAACACGCTTACCACTTTCGGACAAAATCACAGCGAGATTGACTGAGACAAATGATTTGCCCGTTTGAGGCGCAATACCACCCACAGCGACCACATTGGTTTTATGCTCTTTCATGCTGAGCAATAAATTAGTGCGTAAACTGCGGATTGATTCAATGCAAACATCATCTGGATCACTTTGAGCCAAGATAGGTAGGGCGCTTAGCTCTTTTTTATCAAAGGCTTTTTTAGCCTTAGCCTGCACCTTACTGAAAGGAATAATCGCAAGGGTACGAATACCCAGCTCTTTTTCAGCCCAGTATGGATCACTGATGCCATCACGTAAGAAATGCATGGCCAGAACAATCAATGAACCCATGATAAAGCCGCCTAAAAGCGATGCCATTAAAACCAAGAATGCATAGTTTGAGCTAGGCTGATCTGGAATTTGCGCAGAACTCAGCACGGTTACTTCACTCGTAACCGCTGCTTTAGCCAATAAAGTCTGTTGATACTGATTAAGAAGCAAAGTATATACCGTGTTTTGTACACGAGCAGCACGCATTAAATCAACGACTTTCTGATCCTTCATCGGTAAGGCCGATAACTCAGATTGGAGCTTCAGCTTCTGAATATTTAAAGATTGCTTTTTAATATTTATATTTTGAATAATAGGATCTTTTGGGGTATAGGTTTGTAATAAAGTCGCTTCATTAAGTTCATTCATGGTAATTTGAGAGTCAATGCTTGCAATCTGCGCCAGCAAAATTTTCGACTGACTACCTAGGCTAATAATACCGGATTTCGCCTGATAGGCATTTAACGCATTTTCAGCTATGCTGAGATTTCTTTGAGTGATCGGCAATTGGTTCTGAATAAAGTTAAGTAATTGTTGATCTTTGAGGGCTTGCTGCTTACTACTTTGATTCACCACAAGACGAAGAAGGGCATCCAAGACGCGCTTTGCCATAACTGGATTACTACTGCTTATGCTCAGCTGAATAATACCCGTATGTGCCATGGAGTCACTACTTGAGGGGCCTAATTCCATTGTATGCAATGACTCTTGCATACTCTTTAAAGTATCCGTTTCATAGTGCTTAACAATATAAAAAGTGGTGCCTGAGCGCGCACTCAACTCAGTCACTAAAATACTTACATTCCCATCATGGCTCAGTTCCACCTCACCGACACGCCCTGTTAAAATTAAATCACCATCCGGTGAAAACAATTGATAATGCCCTGCATCTTGTACAATTAATTCATATTGAGCCATACGATCATCAAAAGGGGGATTAAACAAAGCAACTTTAATTTTTTCACCCCCCCACGCATAACTGCTCAAACCTAGCTTTGCTGGAGCAGGCGCCTCTCCATCATAATGATGCGCACTATACGCTCCAATCAATGGGAAATATTTAGGTTGCACAGAAATATCCAAGCCTAATTGATGTACCACAGACCTCAAAAAATAATCCGAATTAATCAAGGTCATTTCAATATCAGATTGCATCGCTTGACTACCAAGCCCCATGCCACCACCCATAGAAGATAAAGCAGAAAAAGGGGATGCGCCACTGCCCTGTTGATTATTCACCTGAATCAATGCAGAAGTTTGATATACTGGAAGTCGCAGCACCACAAAAATACTGGCACACACGAAAGCAATAAGCATCACCATGGCAATAATCTTTTTACGAACCAGCATCACTTGAGCCAATACACTCAGGTCGATGGTCTCTAGCGAACCGGGCTGACCATTTTGATTATTTTGACTTTTTTCATATAAATCCATTTTATCTTTCCGTTATTTAATTAGTACTGTTCACGATAGATTTGGTAAACCAAATCGTTTGAACTGCAGGAAGCAGTTGATTCAATACACGATTAAAGTTAGCAATCCCTGCCGTGGAAACATAAACAATATCGTTATTTATCAAAGGAAAGTTTTCTGCATAGAGCATGGACGCAGCCGACTGCATATCTAACCAGTAAACCGATGGATGGGTCAACGAACTTTGACGAACCACATAAATAAGGCGTGTATTAGCCGTAGATAAATTCATGCCTCCTGCTTGTGCAAGGGCTGTAGCCAAAGTCATCGGCGTGCCAGTAATCGGCAATGACATCATCGAAGCTGTTGTCGTACCCGCTGAAACTCCAACGGCCCCCCCATTAATTTCACCCAAAATAAAAATTTGTTGACTAGCAAACGACGTCACTGTGGTTTGAATCACCGGATGCTTAATATAAGCCGATAACTTTTGGACAAGAAGCGCATCCGCTTGATCCTCAGTCATACCGGCAAGATGCACTGCCCCCAAAATAGGAATAAAAACATTGCCATCCCCATTAACAAAGTACCCTCCCATTGAAGGGCCACTACTAGATGCTCTCAGTGCAGGATTAACCAGCGTCACTGCTGCCTGAGTACCCGTCATACTAGTAGGGTGAATCATGGCATCGATTTCGCTTCCTGTTAACGAAACCTGCACTCCGGATTTTGACCAGGCTGCAATACTTAAAGTATCACCCGCCCCAATAATGTAATGATAGGGGTTAAGGTCTACTGCAACCTGACTAATTAAAGCAGGTGTCACTGGAATAATAGTAGGCGTAATCGGGTCGGCAGTCGGCGCATTATTATATGCATTTGAATTTTGAAGAGACATCGCGGGTAAGATCGCCCCACTGGGCCGCAGACCGGCTCGGCTTCCGGGCGGTCTCTCCGGTGTTGGACGGTGCGTCAGAGGCTGAAATCGAAGCCGAGCTGGCGCGCGCATGGCTGATCGACCGCGCATGGAAGGAAGCCGGCA
>CAXNIG010000155.1:0-3120 GCA_964202445.1 Pseudomonadota bacterium | reverse complement strand
GACTTAATCAAATTGCGTGATTTAAAGTGGGATAGCGCATCTGCTAATGCAACGCAGGCTCCTGTAATCGAGGCAGTGCGTGTCCCCCCATCAGCTTGAATCACATCGCAATCAATCGCAATTGTATATTCAGGTAAAAAGTTTAAATTGACGGCTGAACGTAAAGAACGGCCAATCAAGCGCTGGATCTCGCTACTACGCCCACCCTGCTTTCCAGACACGGCCTCACGCTGAGTCCGATCTGAGGTTGCACGTGGCAACATACCATATTCTGCCGTTAGCCAAGCCTGGCCTTTGCCTCTTAAAAAACGCGGCACCCCTTCTACTAAACTCGCCGTACAAATCACTTGAGTATCACCATAACAGACTAAAACCGAGCCCTCAGCATGTTTAGTAAAATTCCGCTGAATCGTGATGGGGCGGAGCACATTGACTTCACGTTTACTCGGGCGCATAAAATTCCTTGTTTTGAGATGATATTCCGCTGTAGTATAATCACTTTTTGACAAACATTTAAGTACTATTTTCATGATGACAGATATTTGTACCGCACTGAGCCGCATTCCAAAACTCGGGCAAGCCTTACGCCAAGCTTATCCCAGCTGGAAAATTCTGTATATTGAAGAATATTGGGACAGCGAATATTGGGTGCGTGAAATCTGCCACAATTGTGATGAGGGTCCGCTGGTTTATGCACAAACACGCATTCCCAAACAAACCTATCTGACCCATGAAGTTGCCCTCAACAATTTAGGCTCTGCTTCAATTGGGGATCACTTTCTATTTTTACGTGATGATGTAAGCCGCAGCCCCTTTAGCTGTAAAGCGATAACAGAGCAGGACTCAATCCACACTAAGATCGCTACATATCTTGGGCAAGAGCCTGTTTTTTATCAACGAGAATCCACTTTTTCTATTGCTAAAAACAGCCTTACAATCAGCGAATATTTTGGCCAAAAAGCCTTGCACGCATTCGGAATCAGCGCCCCATGATCAACATGAACGCTGCCTTACGCCTCATGCGTTTTCATCGCCCCCTGCCCATTTTATTAATTCTGTGGCCCACTTACTGGGGCTTGTTTTTAGGCAAAGCTCCTTCACTTAAAATGATCATCATTTTTACTCTGGGCACCCTACTCATGCGTGCTGCCGGCTGCGTCATCAATGATTATTTTGATCGAGACCTTGATGGACATATTGCCCGCACCAAAAATCGTCCTCTTGCCGAAGGGAGCGCCACCCCCAGGCAAGCACTCGGTTTATTTATATGCTTAATTAGCTTGGCTGCCTGCCTGCTGTTTTTTTTACACCCGGCGACGATTCTGCTGGCAATCATTGCCTTGTGTTTGGCCACACTCTATCCTTTAGCCAAACGCATCACTCACTTTCCTCAGCTCGTACTCGGCCTTGCTTTTAATTTTGGCCTCATCATGGCTTATGTACAAACAAATGGGCAGACCAGTGCTGCCATGTTTTTTTGGTATTGCTTTGCAGTAATTTGGACCCTGCTGTATGACACAGAGTATGCCTTAATGGATTATCAAGATGATCTCAAACGGGGCATCAAGTCAACCGCTGTTTTTTTTGGCCACCATGTTTTCTATTTTTTAAAAATACTCACTTGTTTATTAATTGCCATGCTGATTGCCCACCTCATCCTTTTACCGCAGCTTCAAATCAGCCGCTCTTTTCTCAGCCTGAGCAGCATCTTATTTTTAATTTGGCAATGGCAAACCATCAAGCAATCCCCACAAACACAAGGTCTCCGGGTTTTCAATTTACATCATTGGCTTGGACTCGCTATTTTTTTATTGATTTTATAAAGGGATGGGATAGCCCTGCCCCTGCTTTTGATGCAACTTTATTTATTTTTTAAATGGGCGTATTATTTCTTTATGAATACACTTGATGCGCCTCTCACCACTCTCTCTGGCATCGGCGAGCTTTATCAAAAAAAACTGGCCAAGCTTAAACTGCACCGCTTATTTGATTTACTCACGCTAGCGCCACGTTGTTACGAATCTCGCGAAGGCCCTAAAAAAATTGCTGAGCTCATTCCCGGCACTACCGCTCGTGTCATCGGCACCGTTATTGATGCGCGTATTAGCTATACCCGTCGCAAAATTTTAAGTGTCATGATTGAAGACGAAACCGGCGCACTTAATCTCAAATTTTTTCGCTTTTACCCCCAACAAAGCAAACTGTTCACTCCGGGCAAGCCGATCACCTGTTTTGGCGAAATCAAACGTTTTGGCTCGATGCTCGAGATGACTCATCCTGAATACTCTTTTACTCCAGAGGATGACATCGCACACGCTGATGGCCCACAGATTTTACCGCTCTACCCCCTCTCGGAGGGCCTCAGTCAAAAACGCTTACACAGCTATATTCGCAGCGCCTTACAATGCCTTCGGCATCTTAAAACGCAAGAGCTGGAGTTGATTCCCACCCACCTCTCAACACTGGGATTATGGTCATTTAACGATGCAATCCACTTTTTGCACGAACCTACAACTGGACTGGCACAACTCAATCAAGGCAGCCACCCCTGCCAAATGCGCCTTAGCTTTGAGGAGCTCCTTGCCCATCGGCTCGCCTTGATCAGCGCTCAAAGGCAGGTAAATGAAAAAGCGATGCCCATGTCCATCCCCCCAGAGCGCATGCATATTTTTTTAAAACAACTCCCCTTTGAACTCACGCAAGGTCAAACACAAGCCGTACAAGAAATAGCAGGGGACATGAATCAAGCTCAGCCCATGCAACGCTTGCTTCAAGGCGATGTAGGCGCAGGCAAGACCTTAGTCGCGTTTCTGAGCGCACTCATTGCCTTAGAGGCAGGCTATCAAGTTGCGCTGATGGCACCCACTGAAATCCTGGCAGAACAGCTTTTTCTCAAAGCGCAGGAATTATTTGCAGGCCAAGCCCACTGGTTAGGCGGCAATCTCAGCAAAAAAGCCAAACAACAGATCTATGCTGATCTCGCATCAGGTCATTGTACTTTTGTCATTGGCACCCATGCCTTGATTCAAGAAGGCGTTAAATTTAAAAACTTAGGCCTGGCCATTATTGATGAACAACATCGTTTTGGAGTGATCCAACGTTTAAGTCTGCAACAAAAAA
>CAXNIG010000154.1:0-3136 GCA_964202445.1 Pseudomonadota bacterium | reverse complement strand
AATCATATAAAAAGGTTTGGGTTGTTTGAACACAAAGACACTCCCTAAAAAATCAAAAATTGAATATAAAACGAGATTAGTGATTATACTGAGAGTCAGGATGGGATGTAAAGATGAAAGCTGGATTTATTTTTTTTGAGCTATTTTTTTGAGTTGTGGAATGAGCTCAATGAGCAAAATGCTCAATAAAATAATGCCTCCTCCATAAATAACGCGGTGACTGAGAGGCTCATTATTGACATATATGGCAATAAAGCTCGCCAGGACAGGTTCGAGAGAATAAATGATTGCCGCATGGGTTGCGGTTGTTTCTTTTTGATAGCGCACTTGAATTAAAAAAACAGCAACCGTAGCAAGCAGGCTGGTATACAGAATAGTGATAACCAAAATAGGGCTAATCGGGCCAAGATGGTAATCAATAGTAGACAGCGCCGCGGCCGCAGGTAAAATAAAAACAATTTGATAGAAAGCCAGAAGATCAAGTTGTTTGATTTTTGGCGTTACTTTTTGGACATAACAAACACTACATGCCCAAAAAAATCCGGCCAATAAAATCAGGAATTCATCAAAAGTAAAGTGCTTTAAATCAGCGCCAGTCAAGACATATAAGCCAATCAGGCAGATCAAGGTGCCCATGATTTCGATGCGCTTAACTTTGGCTAATTTTAAAAAAGGAGAAATGAAGGGAACAAAAACCACGCCCATCGAAGCAATAAAAGCAGCGGTGTCTGCATCCACATGCCGCATGCCAGTCGTTTGAAGGAGATAGACCCCCGCATTTAAGCAGCCTAAAACAATGCCTGCAAATAAGACCTGGGTATTGGTCTGTTGCAGCTTGGGGAAAACCCAGATCAGTAAAAATAAAGCAGCAAAGCCGAAGCGAAAGGTGACCAGCAAGTACGGGCTAATGCTCTGGAGTGCTGCAGTCACCAGTGGAAAAGTAGCGCCCCAAATCAGGGCCACGATGAGTAGAAAAAAATCCGCTTTTAACGCTTTTTTATTGACGGCCATATCGTGTGGAATAATTTTTGCAGAGGGGTTAATTCTACTCCCTGATGCGCCCATTGCCAAGCTTGTGCGCGAATTTTCTGGATTTGTTTAAATTGCAATGTTAGTTCTAAAAAAAGAGGTTTGCACTCAGCTTGGTAAGGGGGCTGGTTATGCTTTGCGAGTTGTAAATATTCCTCAAATAAGGGGCGGAGGGTGTCTGGATCACGACATTGCAGAATAGGCTGTGGGTCAATTTGATGGCTGCGAAAATCTTCCAAAGCAAAATAAAGATGCTGCTTGTGTAAGAAGCGTCTAAAATGAATAAGATGGCGCAAAATTTCAGAGCCTGTTCCCAGTTGGTGATGTAAAGTGGGGTCTGTTTTAAGTCCCAGTACCTGCGCTTTTAAATCAAATTGAATGCCGCCCAGATGCTGATAATGCTGCATCAGCTCTGAGCGTGTTTCAAAAATATGTGTTTTTAAACTGAGTAAATTGGCCTCGACCAAAGCCAGTAAAGACGTGTGTGAGAGGTTGTCGCGCTGATTATTCAGGGCGTATAAAATGGGGTGGCTGGCTTGGCCTGCAAAAAAACGCTCTAATTCATCCTGCCACCACCGCAGCTTTTGCTCAGCGATATTCGCTTCGCGGTATTGTTCGCTAATCTGATTTAACTCCATGGCTAGGGCGTGGATGGCCTGATATGCCCTGCGTTTTTTTAAGGAAATCTGGCGCAACACATAATAAATATCACTTCCGCGGGGCGCATATTCGTCGAGCATGAGGGCCTTGTTTGGCTAAAATTAATGGGCATTTTAGCAAAGTGCCGGGCCACTAGCAAATCAAGTTAAATCAGTTTAAATTAAAATTAGTTAAAATAATCTTGATATTAATAATTAAATGTAGTATAATTTGCGACTTAAATTTTATTTTATAAAAACAGGAGGCGCAGATGTTGGGGTTAAGTGAGGAATTGCCTGGAGCAGTGCCAGATGACAGCGGGCCAGCTGGAGCTGGGCATGGCGGTGCAGCCAGAGTGCAATCCACTCGAGTGGACAGTTTGAGTGCTGTTTTGGACAAAGACAAGGTCGAGCTTAAAGGTCATGATGCATCATATACTTTAGCTTTTAATCAGTTCGCTATTGATTTAGCGTTGTTAAGCGGGAGTTCTGCTCAATTAGATAAGCTGATAAAGCGTTTTTCAGAAGCATTTTTAGAGAGAGGCGTTGTCGATTCTTCTGTTGGGAAAACTTGTTTTGATGGCATTGCTGCAGAATTTGATCTGAGGTATTCACCAGGTGCAGTGGGAGATGTAGATGCCACAAAAATAGGCCGGGGCATTGTTGATGGCTTTAATGTTGAAGGGCAGTTTGCTTCAGGCAATTTTAAGGCAATGATGGGGCTGGTTGTAGATACGATGCATGGATGTCATGAACGTGTCAGCTTAAGTTATCACAATCCTGGGCATGCCTTTGAAATGATGGCGGATGTGCCACGTCAGGCTAAAATGAATAAAGTCAAGCCAGATTGGGCTTTGCTTTTAAGTATTTGTGGTTTGTTTCATGATGCAATTTTTTTGCGTGAGCGGGTGAAGGATGAGCAACATAGTGCTGAGTTATTGCTTACTGCATTAAATCCCTTTATTCGGACTTTAGCAAAAACAGATCAAGATTTGTTTGCTGCATTTGTGCGGGTGATGATTGTAGGCGGTACTTTGCCAGTATTTTTAGCTAAGGATAAAAGCATGCAGATTAAGGCGCTCTGGGAGGTTTATGTTGAGTATAATCAAGACCTTTCAGTTGCAGGGGATTTGTTAAAGGCGTGTAGAGCGATGTCAGATTCGGATGTGCAGCGCACATTGACTGTTGAGCTATTGCGTGATTTCCCTCTGTCTACACCCGTACCTGTGTCAGAAATTTTGGTGGGTATTGTTGATCAATATGTACAAGAAAATGAAAGTCAGTTTGCCGACATTGATGTTAATGCAGAGGATGCAAAGTTAATGATTTTAACTAAACTGGGCCAGAGTATGCGTATGACTGCTGAGTTAAAGAGTCCAGGTCAAGTGACTGAACCATTAGTTCCAGTTAAGGCCAAAATGATGGGATATTTGCGTTCAGGTGCTGAGTGGGTTGATTTTTCTTCTGAT
>CAXNIG010000153.1:0-3136 GCA_964202445.1 Pseudomonadota bacterium | reverse complement strand
AGTGATTCACAGCGAATATTGCCGCCAAAACTGGCCATGGTCATTTTGCAAAAAGCGAGGCCCACTCCAGTGCCTTGATGGCTTCTGGTATAAAACGAATTAAAAATATGGGGTAGAATGCTCGGCTTAATGCCTATTCCGGTATCTTTAAAATGCAGAATATTTTGATGAGCTTGTTGTTCGCACCAGATATAAATTTTTCCTCCGTTTGGTTTTGAGCGCACAAAGAAAATTGCATTTTTGAGCAAATTAAAAATAATATGTCGAAATAGAGTCTCATCACCATTAAACTCAAAGTTATTGAGGTAATCGCAGTGAATCATGTCAGTAGCAAGTTGGTCAAGAGGATAGATTTTTAGTGCATCGATGATTGCATCTTGCATAGAAATTTTTTTAAAAGATTTGTGGTCGTGTTGCATGCCCTCAAAGTTAACCTTTGCAAGGAGCATATCAATAAAATTGTTTGCACTAACTGTGGTTTTATTCAATTCTTCCGGCAATGAGCCCAGTGCTTCAAGTTGAGTGCTGGACAGTGGAGTAACGTGTTTCATTTCTAATGCATATTGATAGGCTGACAATAGTGTTGGAAGCCAGCGTTTAAGAACCCCGCTCTGTGCGCTAATAGTCGCCAGTGGAGTGCGAATTTCATGCGCCATTGTCGCTGCCATAAGGCGCATCGTTTCCATTTTTTCTTTATTAACGATTTCTTTGAGACGTAATTTTTCAGCTTCTTTTTGTGCGGTAATGTCTAGAGCGATACCTAAGACGCCAATAATCTTCCCATCTTGTATCAAAGGAGATTTTGTGGTTTGCGAAATAATTGTTCGGTTGCCTTCAATAGGTATATCTTCAACTACATTAAGTGTCTCCCCAGTGCTGATAACGTGCTGATCATCTTTTATGTATTGTTCAGTGCGTTCTCGCCATGGTAGGTCGGGATCTTTTCGGCCAATTAAATCGTTATAGCTTTGGATGTTGAGAAGTTTTAAAAAAGCTTGATTGCATCCTAAAAAAGTGCCATCTAGACTTTTCCAGAATATAGGGCAGGGAACATGAAGTAATATTTGTTCCAGCAACATAATGTGATCCTTTCATTTATTTTTATAGGGTGAGCCGGTCCCCTACTTGTGCAATAGAGAAGCGTTTTTGGTAGTCTGCGACCTCTATGCTGTTTTCTGCAGGAGCCCATGGTGCGTATATTCTATCAGAAGTTCCTGTGAAATGACCATTCCGTATTTCTAGATACGAGCTTTTTTTGGTTGCAATAAATGCATGATAACGAAAGGGGGGTATTTCAATAATGCGGGCATTCTCTTCATTCATTAAAAATTTGCTGGTGATGACGCCGCTATCATCAAAAAGATATACTACAATTTCACCGGATAGCCAGCACATTAGCTCCCATTGTTTAGGGACCACGTGAACATGAGGTCGCACATAAGTATTCAAGTCAAGACAATTCACAAATCGTTGAGGTGTTTCTTCAAAGCTGCTATGGATTAGAATAGGGGCGCGTTTTCTTTCTAGTGTTGCCGCTTCTGCAATGCCGCTATCTAAACTGTCTTGCATGATTATTTTGATATTGTCGTTGTAAGAGCATTTTCTAAAAGTATCAGTTTTTAGTAAATTTTTATTACTGGGTTTCTCCATTACAAAGTGTGAGTAATTGAGCTGGTTTGATGGTTGGTATGTTTCTATCATTGCGTTTCTCCAATAATTAATTAATATCACGATCCTTTGCCATGTGTAAATCAATGATCTTATTATTTTGTGCATTATACCAGGATAATAAAGAATATTGCAGCTTTATTTTTATGGTGTTGGCGACAAAACGCCAGCCCCTAACTCCGCGTAAAAATCCAGCGATTTGCTTCTGAAAGAGTGGGGTTAAATTGATAGCAATCTCTTGTAAAAGATTTCAGTGCTTCGGGTTGATCAATGGCATTCTCAATAATAAAACGCGCCATTTTGCCGCGTGCACGCTTCGCTAGTAAAGCGATGGTTTGATATTTCCCCTGACGTTGCTCTTTAAATTCAATATGGATGAGGGGGTGTCTGAGTAATTTTGGGTGAACGGATTTGAAATATTCCTGCGATGCAAGATTAATGAGCGTGGGGTGAGTCTGCCGATCCAAGCGTTGATTGATGATGTCAGTGATTTGATTGCCCCAAAATGAGTATAAATTTTTACTTTGAGAGGTGACGAGTGGAGTGCTCATTTCTAAGCGATGCGGTTGGATTAAATCCAGGGGGCGTAAAATGCCATATAATCCGGATAAAATAGCAAGATGTTCTTGAGCAAAAGCAATGGCTGATTGTGGTAAGCTGGCTGCGTCAAAGCCTTGATAAGCATCACCTTGAAAGGCAAAAATGGCGGGCTGTGTGGCGATGGTATCAAACTTTTGGAATCGTGTGGTATTGAGTTTGGCCAGTGCTGGGCTAATGGACATCAGCGTTTGTAATTCTGCAATTGTTTTTGTTTTTAATTGTCTGACTAATTCTTGGGTTTTTTCTAAGAACAGGGGCTGAGTGAGATCAGGGCAAACTGGGGTAATCTCAAAGTTTTGTTTTTTTGCAGGGGAGAGAAGAATGAGCATAATCATGAGAGCTGGGGATGAAGACAATTATCTTAACGCATGGCTCAATAATTGCAACAGGCGTCTTTTTCAAGAATTAAAAATCGTTTGACAATCGCGGCGAGAAAGAATACTATATCAACAGTTTAATTAAAAAGTAGATGGCGTGCGCTATCAGCCTTATATCAAAAGCCTGCATTATAATTTCTCGGCTCTGGCTGACAATACAGGCTTGTCTAAATTGACTTTGGAATTGAGTGAGCCTGGCCTCATGCTTCAATCTGCTGTGCTTTCTTATCCAGATGCAACAGGTGAAATGCTGACTTTTCCGCTGAATGATGAGCTGACTTTTTTGGCAATGAACCTCCCTACGCAAAGCCTTCATGCTACGGCTGTGCTGCGTTTTAGTAATGGCTCTTCAATGACGCAAGATTTGGGGTTGATGTTTGTGCCTTTTTTAGCAGGTTTTAATATTCGTTTTGAGCAAACCGCGCCGTCCGTCTCTGCACTGAATGCGATTTTATCTTGGAATATCTTAGAGTCTGAAATTAATAATACAC
>CAXNIG010000152.1:0-3137 GCA_964202445.1 Pseudomonadota bacterium | reverse complement strand
GGATGTATATTGGTGATTATGCAAAGGAAAGTGACCCACATATCCAAACGCGTAAATTTGCGCGAGAAGTCGTGGCTTATTTTAAAGGTGTTCAATGACGCCTGCTAAAATTTCTTTGGAAAATCGTAAGCGCTCCGGTCAGTTAAGCGCGAGTTTAGAGCAAATCTCCCAAGAGAAAAAAGATCATCTGCTCGCTTTGAAATTGCAGAGTTTAAATGATGTTGCGGTGGTGTCAGGGCATTTATTTGAGTTGCCGCTTAGTTTAATTGTGCCCGATCCAGACCAGCCGCGTAAAATCTTTAAAAACCTGGAGTCTTTGGCAGCAAGTATTCATGAGCAAGGTATTCTTCAGCCGATTTTAGTTCGTCCTAAAAATGCCAGCGGTCATTATCAAATTATTGTAGGCGAGCGTCGGTATCAAGCGGCTAAAATCGCCGGATTGACAACGCTTCCGTGTATTGTTCGTGATAAAGAAGATGCGCATACGCTGGTATTGCAATTATTAGAAAACGATCAGCGTGAACAGGTCTCCCCTTTTGAAGAGGCGGCGGCACTGGACAAGTTGATTCAAAATATGGGGCTATCCAAAAAACAAATCGCCAAAGAATTAGGGCGTGATCCTGCCTGGATTTCGATGCGTTTGGGTCTGCTTGATGCGCCTTTCGAAATTAAAACGCTAGTGGATGATGGTGTGGTGCAAGATTTAAGAACCTTGCACGAATTACGTAAGCTTGCCAAAGAAGATCATCCTTTGTTTGAAAGCATTGTCACTAAATTAAGGCAGCAAGATTTTAGCGGCAGCCATCGTGATTTGTTGCGCCAAACGCGTGCAAACAAAGCATTGGAGTCCCTGCCGCGTATCCTCAAAGCAGAGCATCAAGAAGGGCGCTTATTATTGTTTTTGGAGGGAAAGCGTAAGCCGCAAATTTTTGAAATTGATCTCACTGTGCTGAAGCAACTCAAGCAATTTTTATGATTCATTTTATTCGGTTATCTGCAAAACTATTTAGTCCCGGTGGGTCGGCGGTGATTGGCAATTTTGATGGAGTGCATCGAGGGCATCAGGCTTTGTTTGCGCAGTTAAAAAATTTGCCTGGGCCGCATGGAGTGATTTTGTTTGAGCCGCATCCCAAAGAGCGTTTTGTAAAAGAAAAAGCGCCGCGACGTATTTTTTTGCTGTCCGATAAATTACAAGTGTTGCAGCAGCTGGGCTTGGATTATGCGCTGGTGATTCATTTTAATCATGGCGTTGCAGCGTGGACGCCACAGCAGTTTGTGCAGACTATTTTGCAGGCGCGATTGGGGCTGAAGGCGTTGGTTGTGGGGCCAGACTTTCGCTTTGGTTCTGGGCGTCAGGGTGGGATAGCAGACATTACAGCAGCAGGAATAACCGTCTATCCGCTTGATTTTGTTCAAGATCAAGGTGAGAAAATTAGCAGTACATTGATTCGTGAGTCGATTTTACAGGGCGATTTTAAGCGCGCGCAGGCTTTGCTGGGGCATGCCTATACAGTGACGGGGCGTGTTTTACATGGCCTAGAGCGGGGGCGGACTTTGGGCTTTCCTACCTTGAATATTGGTTTGCGGCCGAATATGTTGCTTGCGGGGGTGTATGCTGTGAGGATTTTTGGTTTGACTGAAAATGCCTTGCAGGGAGTGGCGAATGTAGGGCGGCGGCCTAGTTTAAATCCTTTGGTGCATCCGTTGTTAGAGGTTCATATTTTTGATTATAATCAGGAAGTGTATGGGAGGCGGGTGCGTATTGAGTTTGTTGCTAAATTGCGGGATGAACAAAAATTTGCAACCTTGCCCGATTTGGTTGCGCAAATTGCGCGTGATGTCGAACAAGCAAAGCAGGAGTTACGATGCCTAATTCATTAGAGCTGATCATTGAAGCCACCCACGATTTTACTACAGTGGGTGATTTTTTTCGATTTGGTATGAGTTTTTTAGCAGATAAGAAAGTGTTTCTGGGGCATGGTACAGATGACCTAAAAGATGAAGTGTGGTGGTTAATTGCAGGCGCTCTGCACTTACCGCTGGATTTGCCGCCTTCGCTTTTATTGAATGCTAAATTAACCCCAATGGAGCGCCATCAATTGGCTGATTTTATTTATCAGCGTGGCGTGCATAAAATTCCTACCGCTTACTTGTTGAAGCAGGCCTATCAAGGGGGGCAGCAATTTTATGTGGATGAACGTGTTTTGATTCCGCGTTCCCCCATTGCGGAGTTGATTGAAAAGCATTTTGAGCCCTGGTTAGTTAATCCTGAATCGGTAACGCATATTTTAGATTTATGTACCGGCAGTGGCTGTTTGGCGATTTTAAGTGCGCTGGCGTTTCCCGATGCGCAGGTCGATGCCTTGGACATTTCTGACGGGGCCTTGGAAGTCGCTCAGCATAATGTGAATGATTATGAGCTAAATGGCCGCGTGCGCGTTGTACAGTCCAATATTTTTTCTGCGTTAAAAAATGAAAAATACGATATTATTATCAGCAATCCCCCCTATGTTAATGCACAAGATTTAGGTGCAATGCCTGCAGAGTTTCATCATGAACCGAAGTTAGCCCTTGCAGCAGGGGAAGATGGCCTGGATATTGTGCGAGATATTGTGAAGCAAGCAAAAGCCTATCTGAAGCCAGATGGTCTTTTAATTGTAGAGGTCGGTCATAGTCAGCCTGCTTTGGAACTTGCTTTTTCGAAGCTACCCCTGGTATGGATTGATTTTGAACGTGGGGGAGAGGGAGTGTTTTTGCTCAAAGCAGAGGATTTGCCAGTATGAAATTGTCAGAGTTTGATTATGATTTGCCTGCTGATCGCATTGCCCATCACCCTTTGCCCAAACGCTCAGATAGCCGCTTAATGGTGTTACAGCGGGCCTCTGGGCAGATTCAACATCAGCATTTTTATGATTTGAGTGCCTTGCTTAATGCAGGAGATTTATTAATTTTTAATGATAGTCGCGTTATTCCTGCGCGCTTGTTAGGTCACAAGCAAACGGGGGGTAAGGTAGAAATTTTAATCGAGCGGATTCTCGCGCCAGATCAAGTGTTAGCGCATGTGAAGGCCAGTCATATCAAGCCAGGGCAGCGTATTTTTTTAGATGAGCAGACTTTTTTTACGGTCTTAAGTCATG
>CAXNIG010000151.1:0-3146 GCA_964202445.1 Pseudomonadota bacterium | reverse complement strand
TTATCACCCACAGTCACGCCCAGGCCTTGCGCCAAAGCTTGACCCAAAATAATATGAAATTGATGGGGCGCGAGACTACTCAATTGTCCCAGCGTCATTTTACTCGCAATTGGCGACACATTGGACTGCTGAGCGGGATCAATTCCATCCAGTTCCACAAATCCAGGATTAGAGGATACCCCCGTAATCATGGCCTGCCCCTGCACAAAGGGCGCCGCCGCAACAATATGATCCTGACCTATCAGCGCTTTTTGCAAACTTTGCCAATCGGCAAGCTGCCCACTGGGCCCTGTGACCGTCACCTGCGGCACCATCTCCAAAATCCGGTCTTTAATCTCACGATCAAATCCATTCATCACCGACAAAACCGTAATCAGCACCATGACACCCAGCGCAATCCCAAAAAGCGAAACCAGCGAAATAAAGGAAATAAAGTGATTCTTACGCTGAGCCCGCGTATATCGCAGCCCCAAAGCCAAACTCAAAGGATAAAACATACCCACCCACCATCAATAAGAGTGACTTATAATATCAAAAAGAGGGTGCTCCGTCTTCTATGTCAGCGCCAAATTATGATTACGCATTCCACAAATCCAATGGCCTTTGATATACTCTACTTTTAGTTTACAGGACTGCCATGCTAATTCTTAAATTTTTTAAATCACTGTGCCTACGCACTAGCCTGACGATTAGCTTGCTGAGCGTTAGCCTCTCTGCCTTTGCAAACGCCACCTCCTTTGCTGAACTGTGGGCAACTTCGGGCGGGCATCTTGGCGTATCCGCTTTGGATACTGCCAATAATCAGACTGTGGATTATCACGCTGCACAACGCTTCCCAATGGATAGCACCTTCAAACTCATGCTGGTTGCGGCTGTTTTACAAAAAAGCATGAACGAACCTAAATTAATGCAAGAAACGCTCCACTATACTCAGGCAAATATGACTACCGGATGGAATCCCATTACCACACTCCATCTTGGAGACGGCATGACCATTGAGGCACTCTGCGCTGCAGCGATTTCTCAAAGTGATAACACAGCAGCCAATTTGCTGATGAAAAAAATAGGGGGCCCTAAAGCTGTCACTGCCTTTGCGCGCTCTATTGGTGATACTGATTTTAGCCTCAATCGCTGGGAGCCGCTTGTCAATACCAATAAACCCGGTGATTTACGCGACACCACTACCCCTGTAGCCATGGTTAAAAGTTTAGCCAAACTGACTCTGGGCACCACCCTGGGGCCAACGCAACGCGCACAACTGATCACCTGGCTTAAAGCAAGTACAACTGGTAGCGCACGGATTCGCGCCGCAGTCCCCCAAACTTGGATAGTAGGCGACAAAACTGGCACCGGCGATTATGGCACAACCAACGATATCGGCATCATCTGGCCTGCTAATTGCCCCCCTGTGGTCATTGCAGTCTATTATACCCAAGATCAAAGCAATGCACCGAAGCGTGAAGATATTATTGCCACAGCAACCCATATCGCACTCAGCAAATTGGCGCGCAATAATCTATGTTTAGATCAAGCAGTCAACGGACCGTGATGCAATATACTTCTCATAGTATTTCATGCACAATAAGCGAGTATCAAACAACCTTTCATCTAGATAAAAATGCAATTTTCTGACATACACACCCTCCTCCACGACGATATTCTTGCTAGCGATGCACTCATCCGCAAGCACTTACACTCTGAGGTTGAACTCATTCAACAGATCGGTGAGTATGTATTTCAAAGCGGGGGCAAAAGACTCCGCCTCATTTTAACCCTTTTATCTGGCAAAATCTGTCATCTCCCTCCCGCCAAACCCCAACTTTTGGGCGCAATTATCGAGATGATTCACACCGCAACCCTATTGCATGACGATGTGATTGATGAATCTAAAATGCGCCGCGGCCAACCCAGCGCAAACAGCGTATATGGTAATGCAGCCAGCGTATTAAGCGGTGACTTTCTGTATTCGCGCACGTTCGAAATGATGGTGCAATTAGATGATCTTCAGGTTTTACATGAGCTGGCTAAAACATCGAATAAAATTGCCGAAGGCGAGATCATGCAACTACAAAATTGCCATCGCCCTGATTTGGATGAGGTGGAGTATCTGTCTGTCATTGGCTCTAAAACCGCTGCATTATTTGAAGCAGCTACTAAAATTCCGGCTTCTATGGCCAAGAGCCCTGAGACCATTTATCGGGCTCTACAACGTTTTGGCAATGATATGGGAATTGCGTTTCAAGTGCTGGATGATTTAATCGACTACACCAGCGATGCTGCTGCCATGGGCAAAAATCCTGGCGATGATCTGAGTGAAGGCAAAATGACCCTCCCCCTCATTTATGCACGTCAAGCTGCCACTACTCCTGATCGCACACTCATTGATGAGGCGATTCTCAATGCAGACGCAAGCATGCTGCCAGAAATTATTCGCATTATTCACACCACAGACAGCATTCAAAAAGTGCATGCCTGTGCTGCACAGTTTGTTGCAAACGCTAAAGCAGCCCTTGCCATTTTACCCCAAAGCACGTATCGTGAAGCCTTAGAAAGCTTGGCTGATTTAGCCATCAACCGGAGTACTTAAAACATGCTTGCCACTCATTGCCGCCGTGAATTAAACTGGGAAAACGCCATTGCCTTGATCATTATTGTGGTCGTAGGATTGCTTTTATGGCCCCTGGCACCCACTCCTAACCCAGAACCTTCAGGCATTCTGCTGCCCACAATGCCCTTATCTGGCAAAGTCATTCCAGCAAATCAAGTACAGGTTCTGCAAATGATGCCCCTTCATGCTAAAATTCTGGGCACCGTGAATACCAAAGCACATTATTCTCTAATCGACGCCCTGGCTGATAATATTCATGTTGCAAAAAACACAGCACTCGCTCAAATGCTGGCTGGAGAGGCCGGCGCCAATGCAATCGTCATCACGCAAATTGGCCGCACCTACGAAGATGGGCCTTTAGATGGATTTGTGTTAACCGCAACTGCAATTTCGGACTCCTAAAATCATGGATCAAAACGACAACCGCTCGATTATTATGGCAGAAATGATGACCCCCGATAAAGCCAATTTCTCTGGCCATGTGCATGGTGGGCATTTGATGCAACTACTGGATAAAGTCGCCTATGCTTGTGCTGCG
>CAXNIG010000150.1:0-3147 GCA_964202445.1 Pseudomonadota bacterium | reverse complement strand
TTATGCTTTTAGCAGCGAGAACTGGCGTCGCCCCGATGAAGAAGTCGGTTTCTTGATGAAGTTGTTTTTGGAATCGCTCAAAGAAGAGCTGGCAGAAATGCATGCCACGAAAATGAAAGTCAATTTTTTGGGGGATCTGAGTCCTTTTCCCACGGCTTTGCAAACGATTATGCGTGAATCCATGACTTTGACTGCGGGTAATACTGGGTTAATTTTCAATGTGGCAGTCAATTATGGTGCCCGAGCAGAAATTTTGCGTGCAGTGCAGCAATTATGTGCAGAGGCCATGGCGGGTAGCGTAAATCCTCATACTTTGACTGAAGCACAGCTGAGCGAGCATCTGTATACCCATGGGATGCCTGATCCTGATTTATTGATTCGTACAAGTGGCGAATCGCGAATTAGCAACTTTTTATTATGGCAGTGCGCCTACACAGAACTCTATTTTACTGATACACTGTTTCCAGACTTTAATCCAAATGAATATGATAAGGCTTTAAACTGGTATGCCAGTCGAGAGCGGCGTTATGGAATGATATCGGAGCAAATTGGATGAAAAAACATTGGGCAAGAATTAAAACAGGTTTTATTCTGGGTATTTTGTCGATTGTGACCATTTTCTTTTTACCGAATGTGATCTTTTTTGTGATCTGTGGTATTGCAGTTTCAGCTGCATTTTGGGAATTTTTAAGTCTTATCGCCGTACGCAAGCTACCACATAAAATCGCCTATTTGTTGTCTTTCTGGTTATTCATGGTGGTGATGCATCATAATAAACATCTGACTTTTCAAATTGCTTTAGTGTGGTGGGTCATTGCTTTTGTGATGATTTTTGTTCCTTTGAAGCGGTTAAAAATATTTAAGCATAAAACTTTGCAGTTTTTTGTGGGGGTTTTGATGTTGATCCCGGCATGGATTGCCTTTGTGGATATTCATCATTATAACCGTGCATTAGTGTTTTATTTAATTATGTTGGTATGTTTTGCGGATACGGGCGCTTATTTTGTGGGCTCTGCGTTTGGCAAGCATAAGCTATTGCCCCAAGTGAGTCCCAAAAAATCAATCGAAGGTCTGATTGCAGCCTTGATTATTGGTAATATTGCAGGCCTGTCAGTGTTAGTGTTTCTGCCTTATTGGGGAGGCTTGTCTGTATTTGTTTGGCTGGTATTGGGCACAGCATTGATTTTAATTTCAGTGTTGGGAGATCTGTTCGAAAGTTTACTTAAACGCCTTTATAATACCAAAGACAGTGGTAGTCTGTTGCCGGGGCATGGCGGATTACTGGATCGCTTGGATAGCTTGTGTGCTGCGGCACCGATTTATGCTTGGGTCTGTCATCTTGCGCATTTGATTTAAACATGAAGCGCTTTACCTTAAATCCCGCTCTTGCTCTTGCAGCCTTGGGGGTAGTCTATGGTGATATTGGGACTAGCCCGCTTTATACATTACAAGCTTGCTTTTATAATATTCAAGTGAATGAGTTGAATGTTTTAGGGGTGATTTCCTTGATATTCTGGGCCTTGATCTTAGTGGTTTCAACTTGTTATTTAAGTGTTTTTTTGAATGCAAGCAATGATGGTGAGGGTGGGGTTCTCGCTTTATTGTCTTTGTTTGACCCACGTAGAAAGTATTACCGTTATTTGTTGCTAGCCGGAATTTTAGGAGCAGGTCTGCTCTTGAGTGATGGCATGCTCACGCCGGCAGTATCGGTGATGGGTGCGATGGAGGGCTTGAATATATTGGCGCCTCGCTTGAGTCATTTAACTGTGCCAATTACCATTGTGATTTTGGTTATTTTGTTTTCCTGTCAACGTTTTGGCACACAAAAAATTGGCGGAACGTTTGGGCCGATCTTGGTCATTTGGTTTATTGTGATTGGATTTTTAGGCCTCAGACAAATTGTGCACAACCCCATTATTTTAATGGCGTTTAATCCTTACTATGCGATGCACTTTTTATTTGAAAATGGATTTCATGGTTTTTTATTGTTGGGCTGTGTTTTTCTCGCAATCACAGGGGCGGAGGCCTTGTATGCTGATTTGGGGCAATTTGGTAAATGGCCAATTCGGGTGACTTGGTTTTGTTTAGTTTTGCCCTGTTTGATTTGCAGTTTCTTTGGGCAAGGCGCGCATTTATTACTTGATCCCGCTGCGGCGAGCAATCCTTTTTACTATATTGCGCCTTCGTGGTTTGTTTTGCCTTTATTAATTTTGGCTGCGGTTGCTACCGTGATTGCATCGCAGGCGATTATTTCAGCCAGTTACTCTTTGACAAAGCAGGGTATTTTGCTGGGTGTTATTCCCCGTGTACGGGTGATTCAAACATCTGTTAAAGAAAAAGGCCAAATTTATGTGCCGAGCATTAATTTGTTTTTTGCGATTGGCTGTGTTTTTTTAGTGCTTTTCTTTAAAACGGCAAATGCATTGGCGAGTGCTTATGGGATTGCTATTAATGTTGAAATGGTCATTATGGCGTTTTTGGTTGTCTGTTTGGCTTATCAAAAATGGCATTGGCCAATCTGGAAAATAGTGGCAGTCTTTGGTATTTTTGTGATGATTGATTTAGCTTTTTTAGCCTCTAATGTCTTTAAAATTCTTTCGGGAGGGTGGCTGCCATTGGTTTTTGCCGTGGGGTGTTTGATCGTGATGCTAACCTGGTATCGTGGCATGGCTCTTTTACGCAGTATTTACTTAAAAGATTTGCAAGACATTCCCCCGGTGGCGGCCCATGAAGAGGAGAATGCAGTATTGCCGTTATTAGATTCTGTTTTTATTGCCGCAAATTATGATCCGCAGGGGGAGTGCTTTTTTCATTATTTTGAAAATAGAGGGCTGTATCCGCAACGTGCGCTCATGGTGGCCTTAGAAATACATTCCGCCCCCTTTATGAAAGATGAGGCGCGATGTGTGTTGGATGCGGCACGTTGGGGGATTCCCCATCTGACCTTGCATTTTGGTTTTATGGAGCATTTTGATATTCCAAAATATATCCAGATGGCGAGTGATCAGCATGTTATTCCCTTTGCCTTGGATTTAGAAAAGACGGTTTATTTTATAGAGCACATCGGCCTGGCTGCTTTGCCCGGGCGAACAGCGCATTTACGTGCTTGGCAAAAGCGTTTGTTTATTATGTTGTTTACCAATACGG
>CAXNIG010000149.1:0-3213 GCA_964202445.1 Pseudomonadota bacterium | reverse complement strand
TGAGAGGCTGATTCATTTCTGCTGGAATGCCCCTCAGGCCGGACTGGGTATCATGCACTTTGAGGCCGGTGATCATTTTAAATAAATGACGGGTTAAGAAGTTGCCAAGTGCACTGCGAGCTGGTGTATTTTGATCAAAGTTACGTCCGCCAATAATAAGTCTGTGGGGGTGATTCAATAAGGTCTTTGCAACTTTGCAGGCATCTTGAATGCTGTGCTGGCCATCTGCATCAATCGTAACGGTGCCGATTGCTTCAGGAAAACGCAGTGTAATTTCATTTAGTCCTGTTTTGAGAGCAGCCCCTTTCCCTTGATTAATAGTATGCTCTAGCAGAATCACCGCAGTCTGGTGTTTGATACGTTCAAAAGTAGGGGTATGCTCCGTAGCGCTGCCATCGTTAACAACGACAATTTTTTGAAAAACTTTGGTTTTTGCAAGCTCATCAATGTATGCATCCAGAGTCGGAATAGGATTGTATGCAGGAATGAGAGCAATAAGCATAGAATATCCAGGTTGAGGGAGCGCCTTTAGTGTATTATAGTGATGAACTATATTCTGGGCAAGTCTGTTAATATGCTATGATGCATTTATTTTATAAATTGAAGCGAGGGTAGAATGATTGAGACAACGGTTGAACTGAAAATTTTAAATGTGGATTTTTATCAGGAGTTTCCGCTGCCAGCCTATGCAACAGTAGGTTCTGCGGGTTTGGATTTGCGTGCGGCAGTAGCAGATAGCCTGACTATTCAGCCTGGGGAAACGCAACTTATTCCTACGGGTTTGGCCATGCATTTGGCTGATCCGGCTTATGCGGCGCTGATTTTGCCGCGTTCGGGTTTGGGGCATAAACATGGGCTGGTATTGGGTAATTTAGTGGGGTTGATCGACTCGGATTATCAAGGTGAATTGATGATCTCTTGCTGGAATCGTAGTCAAAATGCGTATACCATGAGTCGTGGAGAGCGTATTGCGCAGCTGATTATTGTGCCTGTATTGCAGGTTGCTTTTAAACAAGTGGCTGAATTTAATGCCTCTGAGCGTGAAGCGCAAGGCTTTGGTTCAACAGGTAAAGCGTAGGAGAGCAAGATGTTTCGTTTAGCGCTAAATCAAATTCCTACTCATGTGTTTCGGACTTATGATATTCGGGGCAATACTTTGACTGATTTAACAGCCGATCTGGTTCATGATATTGGTTTGGCTTTAGGTTCCGAGGCTTTGAGTCAGGGTGAAACAGCATTTTTTGTGGCGCGGGATGGACGTTTGTCTGGCCCTAGTTTATTTGCAGCATTAAAAACAGGCCTGCTTGCAACTGGCTGTAATGTGATTGATATTGGGATTGTGCCCAGTCCCTTATTGTATTTTGCAACCCAAACATTATCAACGCACTCTGGCATTATGTTGACGGGAAGCCATAATCCTCGTGACGATAACGGCATTAAAACGGTGATTGCCGGCAAAACATTGACAGAAGATCAGGTGCAGGGTATTTTACGGCGGATTCAATCCCGTGATGCGGTGAGCGGGCAGGGGCAGGAATCCCAATATGTGGGCATTATTCAAGATTATATTCAAGATGTAAGTCAGCGGTTTCACTTCAAGAAAAAGCTGAAAGTCGTGATTGATGCAGGAAATGGAATGGGTGCTGTTGTCGCGCCTGAGCTCTATCAAAAAATGGGCTGTGAAGTGATTCCCTTGTTTTGTGAAGTAGATGGAAATTTTCCAAATCATCATCCTGACCCCAGTAAGCCAGAAAATCTAAGGGCTTTGATCAGTCAAGTTAAAGCGCTCAAAGCGGATGTGGGGCTGGCCTTTGATGGTGATGCAGACCGTTTGGGAGTAATCACGCCCTCAGGTAAAATGATTTATCCGGATCGCCAACTCATGCTGTTTGCCCGCGCTGCTTTAAAGCGTAATCCGGGCCGAAAAGTGGTATTTGATGTCAAGTGCTCTAAGCTATTGGGCGAAGTGATTTTAGAGGCGGGAGGCGTTCCAGTTTTATATAAAACGGGTCATTCATTGATTAAAAAAAAAATGTTGGAAGACGATGCGATTTTAGCCGGCGAAATGAGCGGGCACATTTTTTTCCGTGAAAACTGGTATGGCTTTGATGATGGCGTATATTCAGGCATGCGTTTGCTGGAGATTCTCTCTGAAAGCGACCAAAATTTAGATGAGATTTTTGCCACGATTCCTGATAGTATCAGTACGCCTGAGCTGAATGTGCTGATTCCCGATGCCGAAAAATATGCCTATCTGGATACTTTAAAACAGCATGTTAATTTTCCGGATGCGAAGATTGTGACCATTGTGACCATTGATGGCTTGCGGATTGAGTTTGAGGATGGCTGGGGTTTGGTGCGTTGCTCCAACACTACGCCGATGTTGACCCTGCGTTTTGAGGCAAAAGATCAACCCACTTTGCAAAAAATCATGCAGCAATTTAAAGTACTCATGCTGCACCATAAACCTGATCTTAAAGTGGATTTCTAAAATGAAAAAACAAGCTTCGCTGGTTGTGGTCGGTGCATTTTGTCCAAATTTATCTTTATGGCACACTGTGTTGGAAGAGGGGCTGGAGGCCAAACTCAATGTGAGCCAAAGTCAGCTGAGTGAAAAAGAGGGCGCGTTTTATTTTCAAATTTCTCTGCAAGGGGAGTGGCATCAAATGGCCAAATTTGAACTCGCTTTAGATGCGCATCGTAAACATTTAGCCGAGCCATCGACGCTTCAGTGGATGCGTGCTGAGATTGCTGTGGCTCAGCAAGATTATCTGCCCTATCAAGTTGAAGTGTTGTCATTGCGTAATGCAGAACTCATTGGGGTCTTGACGTATTTTTTTGATGCCAAAGGGGTGAAAATAAAAGAAATGCGGGTGCAAACCTATGTGCAGGCACAAACGTTTGTGCCGATGCAAGCCGTCTATTTGACGGTGTGGGTGCCGCTGGAAGCCTTTTTGCCTGATCTAAGGGAGAATTTTATGATCTTGTGTGATGAATATAATCTAGATGCGCTGTTTGAGCAGATGAGAATGTGAAGACAAGTCATAAATGATATGATATAATGGCCTAGTTAAAATAATAAAAAGAGGTAAATTATGGAGTTAAAGTCTAGATTAAAAGTGTTTGCTGTGATCAGTCTGTGTATGACTGCCCATGTCTTTGCGGATTCTGGTGCTGAGCAAACTTATCGCTATTCTATTAATAGCGTTTCAG
>CAXNIG010000148.1:0-3220 GCA_964202445.1 Pseudomonadota bacterium | reverse complement strand
AAATCTGTCCGGATCGCAGCAAATTGGTAGATTTGGTCAAAACACGGAGAGAGCCCCGATGTTTCTAAGTCATAAAATAAATAGCTTTCTTGCATACGGTCATATTAGCTTAACCGATCATAGCGCGCAATCCCCACCAGGATATATATTGATCCAAATCCAAGCCCGCTTTATTCAAGCCCACTTGTTCAAACTGACCATTTGGTAGAATATGAATATCTACTTGAGCAGTCTGTGTATCAATTAAACCACGTTTCATGCTTTGACCATTTAAACCCACTTCTAATAAACCACAGCGAGTATAAAAAACTTTACTTTGAAATGCAATTTGGCTGGTGGTTTTTGCTTTAATCACAGTCGCCCCATTCGCGCCAACCAAGGAAACATCTTGATTTGAGCCATTAACGATGGTTACGGGAACAGGCTGACAGACCCCCATCGTATTCGCACTCACCTCAAGACTAATCCCTGATAAACTCAAGCCCAGGACGGCCGACAGTAAACAGCGAGCTGTTTTTGTGCACATGATGCACCCCCTTTTTTTCTTATTATTTTTTTGACTATGCTTTTGTTTTTATTGTTGCTGGATGTTTGCTTTGTTTTAAGGTTTAGTATTTTTTATTTTTATACTTACTATTCCTTTATACTCCTCTTCCCCTTCACAAAGCAAGTACTAAAATACAAAAACAATAATAAAGCATTGATTTATCTTTTATTCATGTATAGAAATAAAATAACCGTTAAAAGCCCAAAAAGCAGGATTGGCACAGATGCCCCTAATAAAGGGGGAAGTGGCGAAAGCAGTGTGACTGAGCTAAAAAATTGACTAATAATATAAAAGGTAAATCCCAGAAAAAGACCTATAATCAAGCGAACATGGCTATGAGAACGCACTGAACCCAGCATAAAAGGAATCGCCAGCAACATCATAATGGGCAGCATCAAAGGCTGAACAATGCGATTCCAAAATTGTAATTGATATAATTTTACATTCAACTGATTATTTTTGCGGAAGTGGATATACGAATAGAGCGTCCCAATCATCATTTCTTCTGGCTGCATTGCAATAACGGGCAATAACTCGCGTGAAATCAAACTTGGCTCCGTGATGGAGGGAATCTCTGTTTGCGTAATTGCATTTGCACCAATGTTTGTCTCCTTCACATTCGTCAAGATCCAAAGTTGATTTGAAATCAATTTGATTTGTGCGATCTGGCGAACCTGAGTAAGCTGATTATTTTTAACGACAAAATCAGTCACTGTATTCATGATGCCTTCAGGCAATACCTCGCCGACACGTAAAACATGGTCGCCAGATCTCAGCCAGGTATTCGTAGACAAAACTAATACATTAGATGAGCCCGCATTGCTTTGTTGAAATATTGCAGCATGCCGAGAATAAGGCGCGATATAAAGACTCAATAGATAATAAAAAAGCAATAAGCCAAAGGCGGTTAATAGCATGGCTCTTGCCATTCCGATCAAGGACATTCCTGCTGCGCGCATCGCAATCAATTCGCTTTTAGCAGCCAAAATATTTAACCCGATCAGCGCACCTAAAAATCCAACAATGGGAAAGACCAGATAAATATCAGAAGGCATCCGCAATAAAACATACAAAATTGCATTGCGCCAGGTATATGTTGCACTCACTGATTTAATTTGGCCAATCAATGCAAAGACAAAGTCAATGGCTAGAATCAATAACAATACGCCTAAAAAAGCCCACAATATTGTGCGTGCAAAATACCAGGAGAGTTTCATTGTGCCCCCAGTCGCAGTATGCTATTAAAATAACCTTCTCGATAAATCAACAATAATAGGCCTGCCAGTAAAAAAACGCCATGGACTAAAAACAAGCCAGGGAAAACCCCAATTCTCTGCGACAACATCATGGATTTAATCACCGATTCCGCATTAAAATAAGCAATAAACAGGCCAATTGCATAAAACACTTTTAAATAACGTCCACGCCGAGGCTGTAAATCAGCTAAGCCTACCGCTAAAACCGCCAAGACCAAGGTCGTCACCGGCAAAGTTGATCGCCACTCTAATTCAATCAAAGAAGCAGGATCATGACGTTGTTGCCATAACTGCTGAGTGGAGACAGCGCTTAAATCGCGATTAGACAAAGTATAGCTGGGAATCAAGACCATGGAGAGCGAGCTAAAGCTCAGCATACGATAAGCAAGGCTGCCCAATACAGATTGATACTCCTGCCCATTTTGCAAATTAACTGCGGCCAATTGATTGCCTTGTTCTGTTACAGAACCTTGCGGCGCAAGCACGATCTGCGTCAGGCCATTATTCACTTGATAAATAAAAATATCTTTACTCTCGCGAGACTTAAAGTCAATATTTCCCACATAAATGACTTGATCGCCATTGCCAGGCACAAAAAAACGGCCACTCTGCACAAAGTTTAAAATCGAAGCATTTTGTGAATTAATTTGACTTAAGTTTCCTTGATAATAATTCATTTTTGGCACAATAAAAAAACTCAGAAGCAGTCCTATTAATGCCGCCACAATCGCCAAGCGCAGCATTTGCCATTCAAAACGAAACCAGCTTATCCCACATGCAAAGCCAATAGCAAGTTCATTATCTTGGAGCAGCCGTCCCATTCCCACCACAATACTTAAAAACAAACTAATTGGCAGCAACATTCCAATAAAAGACGGCAAAACAATTCCCAACATAGCGGCCGCACTTTTTAATGGAACTGAGCCATCAGCGGCCAAAGCCAAGTACTTCACAAAGGTGACCGACACCATAATCACCAATAAAATGCCCATCATCGTGAGCATCAAATGTAAAATTTCACGATTATAATATTTAAAAAGCTTCATCTTACAAGACCAAATTTTTCAAGTAATAACGCCAAGCATCGCCACACTCGGGATGTTGCATGCCTAACATCAGATTTGCTTTTAAATAACCTAATTTGCCCCCACAGTCATAGCGCACTCCTGAAAAACGATGCGCATAAATCGGAAAATCTTGTAAAATTTTGGCGATCCCATCCGTGAGTTGAATCTCTCCTCCTCGTCCCGCTGGAATATGCTGCAAAATATTAAAAATTTCAGGGGGTAAAAGATAACGACCTACCACTCCTAAATTAGATTTGGCCTCAACAGGCTTGGGTTTTTCCACTATATCTTGAATGCGCAAATCTTGATGGATGGTCACAATACCGTACTGATCGGTCTGCTGGGGATCG
>CAXNIG010000147.1:0-3224 GCA_964202445.1 Pseudomonadota bacterium | reverse complement strand
AGACACAGCAGGTTTGCGTCAGAGCCTGGATGTCATTGAAGGAGAAGGAATTCGTCGTACTGAACGCGCCATGCATCAAGCGGAGTGTTTGCTATTGCTGGTAGATGATGCGCATCCTGAAGATCTTGCGCGCTTGCTGACTGAGTATGCCAGCGTTTTGGTTGATCGGCCCATGCTGATTATCTTTAACAAAATTGATTTAACTGGAAAAAATCCTGAACATATTCCAGAGTGGGTATTGCCGAATGGGGGGATTTGTCCGGCAATTAGGCTATCTATTAAAACAGGGCAGGGCTTGGATCTTTTGGAAAAAGCACTGCTTGATCTTCTAGGATGGGTCAATGAATCAGAAGGGCAATTTATTGCCAGGCGTCGACACTTAGATGCTTTAAGGCGTGCGCATGCTGCATTAAAGCAAGGCTTAAGTATTTATCAAAATACAAGTCGCCTAGAGTTACTAGCGGAAGAGTGCCGTTTAGCCCAAGAAGCTTTAAGTGAAATCACTGGAGAGTTTAGAGCCGATGATTTACTAGGAGCTATTTTTAGCACATTTTGTATTGGGAAATAGAGACAGCAGATGAAATTAAGAATTGCCACACGTAAAAGCGCCTTAGCCTTGGTCCAAACCAATAGTGTTAAAGCCTTGTTGTCCCAGCTTTATCCAGAGATGGAGGTGATACTCATTGAGGCCATAACAGAGGGAGATCAAATTCAAGATCGATCTTTAGCTGAAATGGGCGGAAAGGGTCTATTTATTAAGAAGCTAGAAGAGATGCTTTTAGCTGAACAAGCAGATATTGCCGTGCATTCTTTAAAAGATGTTCCTCCGGCTCTGGAGCCAGATTTTTGTTTAGCTGCAGTACTGCCTCGGCATTCACCTTTCGATGCATTGGTCAGTAATCATTACGCTACTTTACAGTCTTTGCCAGAAAGGGCCATTGTTGGAACAAGTAGTGTGCGACGTCAAGCTGCATTACTGCATATTCGCCCAGACTTGCAAATCAAAATGCTTCGCGGTAATGTCGACACACGTTTGCGCAAGCTTGATTGCGGTGAATATGATGCTTTGATTTTGGCAGAAGCGGGCTTGACTCGCCTAGGCGTGGCCTCACGGATTCGCGAAGTCCTCTCTCCGGAATGCTGTCTGCCTTCAGTGGGGCAGGGGGTGATTGCACTGGAGTGCTTAAGTCAACGTGAAGATCTTAAATTCATGCTACAGGCATTAAACCATCTAGAAACCGAGGTATGTATTACAGCAGAGCGTGCGATGAATCAACACTTGGGCGCCAGCTGTACTTCTCCTGTGGGGAGTTTTGCACAGATTCAACACGGACAATTAGAATTGCGCGGTGGGTTTTGGAGTCCTGATGGGCATCACTATGCCGAGACCCTGCAAATAGGATCGTTAAATCAAGCCTTCAGCCTGGGTGAGCGAGCGGCCATTGATTTAAAAAAAGCAGGTTTTAAGGCGTGACTTAGATCATCATTTCTGCTATGCTCACCTGTCACTATTTTGAATGGGGTTACGATGAGTCATTTAGAGCAACAATTAGAGTCTCGGCATGTCAATATGATTGCGCTGGGCGGGGCGATTGGCACAGGTATTTTCTTGACCAGCGGATATGCGGTTGCAATTGGCGGGCCTGGAAGCGCTTTACTGGCGTATGTCATTATGGCGATTATCGTATATTTTCTGATGACAAGCCTGGGGGAAATGAGCACCTATCAGCCGACTGCAGGGACTTTTTGTGAATACTCTAATCAATATGTGGGCCGTTCTTTTGGTTTTGCTATGGGCTATAATTATTGGTTAAATTGGGCCATCACGATTGCGACTGAGGTCTCAGCTGCCGCGATTATTATGGGATATTGGTTTCCTGCAGTTGACGCAACTTTATTCTCCATTTTGTTCTTTGCCTTAATTTTTTTGTTTAATATTTTTTCTGTCAAAGTGTATGGCGAGATGGAGTATTGGCTGTCCTTAATGAAAGTCGCTGTGATTATTTTGTTTATTGTTCTGGGTATTTATACGGTATTGCATCAGCCGCATTTTGGTTTACCGAACTGGCATATTGGTGACGCGCCTTTCCATAAAAGCTGGATGGGCTTTATTATGGTGTTTTTGTTTGCAGGCTTTTCATTTCAGGGGACAGAGTTGGTTGGAGTGGCCTCTGGTGAAACCAAAAACCCTGAAGTGAATTTACCCAAATCGATTAAACGGGTTTTTTGGCGCTTAGCTTTGTTTTATATTTTATCGATGGCCATTATTAGTTTGCTGATTCCATATACCGATCCACGTTTGATGAGTCAAACCGTCAGTACAAGTCCCTATACTTTAATTTTTGGCAATTATTTGTCGCACTATGCGGGTGGCTTTATTAATCTGGTGATTTTAATTGCGGTATTATCAGCGGGGAATGCGAGCATGTATTCATCAACACGCATTCTGTGGTATCTCGGCAAAACCAAGCAGGCTCCTTCATGCTTTATGCGTGTTACCTCGTACGGATTACCTTTATTTGCTTTGATTGTGACTGCGTTAGTCGGATCATTGGTGTTTATCTCCTCCTATATTGGCAATGGCGTTTTGTTTGGTTATTTAGTGCAAATCTCTTCACTCTCTGGCTTTATTGCTTGGTTTGGAATTGCGCTGAGTCATTATCAATTTCGGCGAAAATTTCTGCCCGCATTGGGTGGGGTAACGATTCTTAAATATCGCGCCAAATTTTATCCTTATGCGCAAGTGATTTCAATGATTGTGATTGCAATAATTATTTGTGCGCAATGTGTGACAATGTTTGGTCAAAGTGCGCATTGGCTGGATTATGTGGCAATCTATTCCTCGGTCATTTTGTTTGCTTTATTTTATCTTGGGCACAAGCTATTTGCGAAAAGAGGATAAAGAATACCTGCTTGCTAGGCGATATCATATTCCGCTTTATAGTCTAGCATGGCAGAAACATGCTGTTTTAAGCCAGGTGTATCTTGTAGGTACTCAATTAAATCGTCTCTGGAAATAATGGGTGCAACCCTCAGATTAAATTCTTTGCTAACTTCTTGAATTGCAGAGAGCGGGGAGTTTAAGCCGATCTCTTGACGATCAAGCGCGATCACAATGCCTGCTAAGCTGCCGCCCTCACGTTGTGCAATATGTACAGCTTCGCGAATAGTGGTGCCAGCAGTAATGACATCATCAATTAATAAGGCGCGCTTTCCAGCTAAGC
>CAXNIG010000146.1:0-3241 GCA_964202445.1 Pseudomonadota bacterium | reverse complement strand
TCATAGTGCAATCATGGTTATTGGTTCAGAGTGGGGGCTGTTGGTCTTGGCGGCAGTCATTATTTTAACAGTAACAGGGGGCATCAGTTGTATTAAAAATCGTAACTTAATACCGATGGCCTTGATGGGGAGTTTGGTCGGGGTATTTTTAATGGCGAATGTGGATGGCCTCATTGTTATGCCTGCTGGCCAAAGTATGCTGTGTTTGATTTTGGGCTGGGTCTGTGCAGCACAAAGTCACGGAAGCACAGCTATTACGCAACGTGTCTTGCCGCGTTGGTTGAGCCCTAGTTTATTAGTTTTGGGTGGATTGAGTTTTCTGTTTATGATTATGGTCAATATGATGATTGTATCGTTTATGGACCAAGTCGTGATGGGAATGCTCACGCAGTGTAAAGCGGATTGTGCTCTTTCACCTAACTATTGGAGTGAAGGGTTTATCTCGTACTATTCAGGCCAAATTAATTCGAATTAAGTGCAGATGCCCATAGGGTAAATTGTTCGCCACGATCATTGTAGTCTTGAAACATATCAAAGCTAGCACAAGCGGGTGAAAATAAAACTGCATCTCCAGGTTGAGCCAGGTCTTGCGCTTTTTCTAAAAGGATAGAAAGGGGGGCTTGCATTTCGATACAGGGCAGATCTTTTAAGTCCGCTAAAATAGCAGCACGATCTTGGCCATAGACAATGACGGTGCGGACATTTTCTTGGATAGCTTGACGTAATGGGGTGAAGTCTTGCTCTTTGGCTACCCCTCCCAATAGTAAAATTAACTGGCCGGACGTTTTGGCTGCGATGCCCTTGATGGCTGCTAAAGTGGCGCCAACATTCGTGCCTTTTGAATCGTTATACCAACTGACTCCATTGATTTTGCTGACAAGCACACAGCGGTGGGGTAAGCCTTTAAATTTTTTGAGAACTTCTAATTGCGGGGGCAGCGGCAATTGTAAGGGTGCAATGATTGCAAGTGCACTCAAAGCATTTTCTAGATTATGATCGCCAAATAAACCAGGAGAAAGGGCTGCGCTGAGAAGAATTTTTTGATGGCCTAGGGCAATATAATGGTCTAAGATTCCCCATTCATTTGCTTCTTGAGGCTCAGATAAACCAAAGGAAAACGCGGCTTTAGGCCCAGCAAGATAAGCTAAATGACGGTTTAAAATGGGATAAGTGCAGTGGAGATAAACGCGCTCTTTGGCATGTTGGTAGGCATCCATGGTGAGATGGCGATCCAAATGATCTGGCGAAATATTAAGTACAGTCCCAATGTAAGCTTTAAAATCACGGACTAAGTCCAGCTGAAAGCTAGAGAGTTCTAGCACATAGTAGTCAGGTGTGGGGTGGTTCAGCAAATCCAGGGCGGGGATGCCAATATTGCCGCCCATGAGAGCGGTTTTTCCACAGGCTTGGATCATTTCTGTAACCAAGGTCGTGACAGTGCTTTTGGCATTCGTGCCGGTGATGGCGATGACTGGTGCTTTGGCTTTACGATAGAAAAGCTCAATGTCTCCAATGATATCTAGTTGTAGGGCTTTAGCCTTGAGAATGACCGGGTGGTTAAGGTCGACGCCAGGACTCACAATCACTTCGCTGATGTCTGGCCAAATGGTTTCGGGGATGATGCCAAGATAAACTGGGGTATCATTTGGCAGGACGGGGGGCGCTAGATTTTCACGGGTATCAAAGCCAATGGCCGAATATCGATGTTGCTGTAAAAACTGAAGAATGCTGAGACCTGTTTGCCCGAGTCCAATGACTAAATGTTTTTTCATCCGAGTAAGTCCTGACAGTGTGAGCAAAAATAAGTGGCGCGTTGGCCTAAGACTATTTTACAAATGGGCTGTTCGCAGCGCAAGCACGCTTCGTTTTTGCGCCCGTAGACTTGGAGGGTTTGTTTAAAATAGCCGGGATTGCCTTCCGCATTTAGAAAATCTTTGAGTGTCGTGCCCCCTTGTAAAATCGCTTGCTGTAAAATAATTTTAACGCTGTTGACCAAGGTTTCAATTTGCTCAAAGCGGAGGGTATTAGAGGGTTGCTGAGGATGAATTCCAGCGCTGAATAAGGCTTCATTGGCATAAATATTGCCAACGCCTACGACATATTGCTGATCCATTAAAGTCAGTTTAATCGCACGTTGAGTACGCTGTAGTTTTTTGGCAAATAGGGGAGCGTTGAATTCGGGATCAAGTGGTTCTTCGCCAAGACTCTTGAGTAAAGGGTGTTGATCGGGGTGATCTAGCCAGAGGATAGCGCCAAAACGACGGGTATCTTTAAAGCGAATAATTTTGCCATTATTGAGTGCTAAATCCACGTGATCGTGTTTTTCTGGCGCTGTATTTGTGGGGACGGTTCGCAGGACGCCGGTCATGCCCAGGTGAATCAGTAAAGAGCCATGGGCAAAATCCAGCAATAAGTATTTGGCGCGGCGTCGCAAACCTAAAATCGTCTGGCCAAGGAGTTCAGTTTGTAATTGCATCGTGTTGATCGGATAGCGCAGGCGAGGTTGGCGCACGATGACGCTCTGAATTTGCGCCAAGTGAATAACAGGGCTTAGGCCAGCGCGGACTGTTTCAACCTCAGGAAGTTCTGGCATTTAGCTTAAGCCTTCTTCCAGTAGTGATTTTTGAATAGAAGGCCGTGCTTTCATCAGGTTAAAATAGCGTTGTAAGTTTGGATAGTGGTCCATGTTGACGCCCAGATGAGGGCACCAGCGTAAAACTGTAAAAATATAAAAGTCAGGCAAAGTCAGGGTCTCGCCAAAAATATAACTCTGATTTTGGAGTTGTTCGTTGACATATTTTAAGCGGCTTTCCAAAATAGGTAGAAAGACATTTTTTTTAATTTCTGCGGGTACTTGGCTGTTGAACAGGGGGCTGCAGTTTTTATGTAAATCCGTTGAAGCATAATTCAGCCATGCTAAAATTTGATAGCGTTGTAAATGGCCCACTGCGGGGAGCAAAGTTTCTGCATGGCTAATATCCGCAAGATATTGTTGGATGACGGCATTCTCAGTCAAAATGATCCCATTGTCCAAAATCAAGCAGGGCACCGCCCCTTTTGGATTGATGCTGTAAAAGTCAAGGCCTTGCTCTGTTTTTTTGGTCGCTAGATTAACCGCAATGCATTCGCATGGAAGCTGTAATTCATTGATTAGGCAGTGTAAAGCCAGTGAGCACGCGCCTTTGCTATAGTAAAGTTTCATTTGATTGTCCTTAATTATAAATTGAGAGGTAGGCCTAGT
>CAXNIG010000145.1:0-3244 GCA_964202445.1 Pseudomonadota bacterium | reverse complement strand
ATATTCTTGATATTGCTCAGGCATTTTGTGGATTTCTTCACTGTTAAGGAAAAAATCACGTCCTAGAATATGCCGAGCTAACATATACATAATCGCGGTTTGTTTTTCTGCGGCAGGGCTTCCTGATTTGGCGACATCATTGAGATCTAGAGAAATCAATTTTGCACCTTCAAAATTTAGATTCGTCACACAAGTCAAAGTGGGAAAGCCACGAATGACCCCAGAAATAATGCGGCTATAGGCATCAACATAGTTCTCATTGGATGCGGTGAGAATCTCACCAAACAAATCTTTGATGCTATTGGTATAAGCAATGGATACCGTGTCTGCAATGGTCGGCATGGCATAGCGTTGCGCTTTTAGAGCGAGGCGTTGATTGCCTGCTTTAAAAAAGGCATCTGCAATATTCCACCAGGTGATTTGATTCGTATCAGTAGGCAGTTCAATGGTATGGAGCGCCTCTTCTACTTCAGTATCGCTATAGCGTACATAGAGTTTGGGTTGTTCATGATCGCTAAAACGTTTATAAGTTTCGTCAATAATCATGCTGATCATGCTTGACATGCCTTCGGGGAGGCTGTCTTCGATATTTTCAACCAAGAGTAAATTTAAAAAGTTCAGCAGAAAGGAGCGATGAGCGCGATTGGGCTCTCGCGAACCTAGCTGAGTGTCGAAAGGATTGATGGCGTCTTTTTCTTCATTGCTGAGACAGTAGTAGATGGCCTCGTGTTTTCGATTTTCGGGAAGTCCTTCTTTGATTAAAGAAATGAATCCTTTGCTAGATGGGCCTACGTCAATGATAGAAATACGTGGTAAGGACGAGAGTCCCGATAATAAACACAGCCCTAAGTTTAAAGTGTTGGCAAGTACAGATTTTCCTGAGCCTGAGCGTGCATAAATAATATCAATCCAGCTAACTTGATAGCTTGAACCCGGTTGATAGGGCCAGATTTTGCCATCAGGGGTTCTAAATAACAAGCCTCCATTGGGCCAAGGGGATGCAGGTCTGACGAATGGCAGCATACGAATCACATCAGATAAAGGAGCCGCAGAAGCAGTGGCAGTGACTTTATCGGTAAATGCAAGGGCGCTGGAAACCGTTGTTGCAAAAGCATCTCCGGAGATATCGCCTACTTGGCAATTGCCCCAGCTTTGGGTGATTTTGTAGAGTTTTGCAGCGCGCTCTTTGAGGAGTTCAGGCTTATTATGTGGCGCCCAGCTGGTCAAGCACACTTGTAATTTAATAATAGGATCATCACTGCGCTCATGCAGCGTTTTTAACAGTCGATGCGCATCAGCAATCAGTTTATTGTGATGCGAGCTAAATGCTAAAACTTGTGCAAGCATATTTTTGCTTTGCGTGATTTTGATTCCATCGCCACCTAGAAAATACGAGATTCTCCAGGGTAAGTTTGCAGAGAGGAGCCGTCTAAATAAATCATAAAATGGTTTAATATCTTTGGGGAAAAGTTCGATAAATAAAGGTGCATAAATTTGGTCGCCAATTCGAGCATATTTAATCCCAATATTTTCTCCTCCACGAGGCATCAACTGCCAATCAAGGGGAGGCCACATTAAAGATGAAATGTCGTTTTTTATATTGCCTTTTAATTGGAGGGGGAGGCGGTCTCCCGGTAAAAAGGGTTGCCAATCAGGGCTGGTAAAGTTGGGATCAATCGTTTTGCGAATTTCATATGCAGCTTTATGTACATTTAATAATTGCAAATAAAATCCAGCATGTTGTAAATCTTCGATCATAGAAGACATAAAAGATTGATGAATGTTGCGTAAGTCAGAAAATACACCAAACACATCTTGCGCTCCTGCCATTTTGGGAAGCTTATAGGTTTTTAATTTTGCAGATCTCTGTTTGGTTAAGCGTTTATAATGTGATTTTTCAATCGCATTAGAGTTAGTCCAAAGCACGATAAAGCAATCTTCATCTGCACAAAAACGGGAAAGTGTTTTAACGCGTGATTCAAAAATATCGTCTAATTGCAGCCCCAGGCGTTTTGCAGTTTCAACAGCAGGTTGCATGGCTTCGTTGATGCGATCTGCAATGTGAGCATTATCTTGAGCAAAAAAGAATTGAATAAAGTGCCCGGATCCAGAAAATGCAGGTTGGAGTGCTTCTTTTAAAATCTGGCAGAGATACGTAAACTCATTGCTACCAATAAAGCGTTTATATCCTTGTAAGCGAATAATGGAAACAAGAGATCCATCCTTGGATGCAAGCGCACTTTTGTTGTCGGCAGTTTCAAGGTCGCAATAGGCCAGGGCATTTTGCTTGAGTGCAGTGCTCACCCAAGCTAATAAACCCTCTATTCCACTATAAAATCCTTCGATAACTGACATCTTTTATCTTGCTCCGGTTAGTAGGCTACTTGAAAATATAGCCACTACTTGTGATGACTTGAGTATTATCTGTGTCGCTGTCAATTTCAGTCACGGTCCCAATATAACCCAGATCGCTTCCTACAGTGACACTAATGGTATTGCCATTTCCATCAACCAGCCATGCACGTCCAGGAACTACAGCACGCAGAGTGAGCTTTTGCTGACTTGCTGATTCTTGAGCCAAAACCTGACTCAGTTGTTGCTGGGTTGTCGTGAGGCGCGTATCGGCCATATTAAGATTGTTGTTTAGCGTTGAAATATTGCCATTCAATGTGGAAAGTTGACCTTGCAATGCAGAGAGTTTTTCATTCGTTGCAGGGGCGCCGCTTTCTTGGATGGTATCTTGAATAGATTTCATCGATTGTTGAACAGTTCCTGTAAAACCTTGCAGAAGTTGTTGCATTTGTGTTGCAGACATCGAGATTGTGGTTTGGTCTCCTGGGCTGGCAGCAGCTGTTGCATTCGCATTGGGTTGTGCGGTTGTTGCTCCAGTATTGGTTGCAGTTCCATTTCCACTTGGAGCCGTAGCAGTTTGTTGCCCAGCAGCAGGTAAATTGTTAAATCCATTCTGGATTGGAGCAGCTGCAGTAGGCGCAGCAGGGCGTGCAGCAGGGGTGTTGGGAGAAAATATCCCCATGATTAAGTAGATTGCAATAATAATCACTGCTGCGCCTAGGCTTAGATAAAGCCAGTTTTCTTTGATCATGCTAATCAAGCCAGCACCTTGTTTCGCCCCTTTAGCACTGGACGTACCCTCTAAGCTGGCGTAAGCATCTTCTTCGCTTATTTCAGAATCTTCATCGATGTCTTGAGCAGCAGCCTGATCGTCTAGTTCTTCAGTGTCTTC
>CAXNIG010000144.1:0-3266 GCA_964202445.1 Pseudomonadota bacterium | reverse complement strand
AATAGAGCGGGTGCTGGTTCTGGAGCAGGTGCTAGTGCTAGTGCTACAGCTGCAGGATTGGACTTGGTGGAGTCTCATCCTGCGGACTTAAGTGGCGATGTTGATTTGACTCCTGAAAAAAAACAGGCTTTCTTTGACCATGTCCTATTGGGCAATCTTGATTTGCGAGCGTGGCTTTTATTGAATCAAGAGCGGCAGTTTTTTACATTGTGTAATGAGCAAGGCTTTACAGGATTAGAGCTGGCGATTATTTATGGGAAAATCGAAAAAATAGTGTATTTGTTTGAAGCCATGGAGCGGCTGAAAATCCATAAAGAGATCAGTCCAAAAACATCTGCGGTAATTTTAGCCTGCGCACAATGGGAGCTTAAGCCAACTATTGATGGATGGTTTCAGGCTATTATTGACAAGGCACCAGTTGCCGATCAGAAATGGCTCACTATCCTCAATTTGATGAAAAAGTTTGATCCTCATCGTTGTTATCCTGAGAGCGAGAAACACTATCAGGCTAAAAATAGTTTGGAGTGCTTCGCGTGGATTCGCTTAATTTGTTTGTTGGGTCATGGCAGGAGCTTGTCTGCTTTTATAAAGAAACAAACCGTTATGGGCAGTTTGGTTGATCTCAAAAAAAGTCATTCTGTCGGGTCAAATCTGTTAGATTGTGCGGAGGCATTCCCTGATTTTTATGTTTGCTTCCGAGCTTTATATGATTTTGCGAGGGTTATTTTGCTTGGAAAAAATAGTATTAAGATTGCTGAATTAAGCAATAAGTCTTTATTGTTTGATTATGTTAAACTTAATGCTAAGAATGCCTCTGAGTGGGTTGTTAAGCCTTTGCTATATCAGATTTTAATCTCGCCTTTTGATTGTAAGGCATCGGAGCTCCGTCTGGCCATGGAGGGGCAGCCGACAGAAGTGATTTCTGGTGCTTTTTTGATTGCAGTTCATCGAGGTGAGTTTGATTTTGTCCAGTTATTACTGGCTGCAGGGGCAAATCCATCTATTGTAGATGGAGTGGGGCATTCTGCTTTGGATATATTGTTTGGGGGTGCCTATGTTCCCTTGGCCTCTGATACTCAAGATTTATTAAGTGACGAGGACAAGGCAGCGTTTCTTGCGATATTAGAGAGGGGTGATTTGCCCGCAATACGGGACTGTTTAGCAGATAAAAAAACAAGTAATATGGTGTTGACAGAAGATTTTCAACAGCGTATTCGCTTGATGCTCTCGCGAGTCATAATACGGCGACGTATCAGCGATAGCCCTCTTTTAAGAGATATAGATAAGGCTTTAAATATAATATTGATCTATGGATGCCTTCTGGGGGTTAAAAAGCCTGTGGCAAGTTCCACGCCAATGTTATCTGCCGCGATTGCAGGTGCGGGTGCGGGTGCGGCAGCTGAAGCAGTAGCGCCTGCACCTACTCCAGATGGGATATAATGGATTTGTTTTCATTGTGCTTATTTTGCAGTATAATTTCAGCCCTATCGATGACAAAGGATAAAACATGGATTTAAAATTAGGTTTAGCTGAGATGTTGAAAGGTGGCGTGATTATGGACGTCACCGATGCGAAGCAGGCGCGAATTGCTGAGGCTGCTGGCGCTGTGGCGGTGATGGCTTTAGAGCGAGTTCCTGCAGATATTCGAGCTCAGGGTGGGGTGGCGCGGATGTCCGACCCTAAAATGATTAAAGAAATTATGGCAGCGGTATCCATTCCGGTTATGGCAAAAGTGCGGATCGGTCATTTTATGGAAGCTGCAATTTTGCAGGCGTTGGGTGTTGATTTTATTGATGAAAGCGAAGTGTTAACTGCAGCAGATGACGAGAATCACATTGATAAAAAATCGTTTCAAGTTCCGTTTGTTTGTGGCTGTCGTAATTTGGGTGAAGCTTTGCGCCGGATTGGTGAAGGCGCTGCGCTGATTCGCACTAAAGGTGACGCGGGAACCGGTAATGTGATTGAAGCAGTGCGTCACATGCGGACCATGCAGCGTGAAATGAAACAACTGACCATTCTCAATGCAGATCAATTGATGCGTGCCGCTAAAGAGTTGCAGGCTCCATTCGAGCTGGTAGAAATGGTCGCTAAAACAGGAAAATTGCCAGTACCTAATTTTGCAGCAGGCGGGATTGCTACACCGGCTGATGCGGCGCTGATGATGCAATTAGGGGCTGAGACCGTTTTTGTGGGCTCAGGCATTTTTAAATCTGGCGATCCGGCTAAACGTGCTCGTGCGATTGTGCTGGCGGCAACGCATTATCAAGATGCGAAGATGCTGGCTGAGGTCTCAGAGGATTTGGGTGAGGCAATGGTCGGCATTAATATCGAGCCCAATTTAAGATGATCGGTGTTTTAGCCCTACAAGGTAATTTTGCGATGCATGCCGCTGCCTGTGAGCAAGCGGGTGCCAGTGTGCAGCTTATCAAAACTCCAGCGCAGTTGCAGGCGGTGCGCGGCTTAATTTTGCCAGGTGGGGAATCCACAGTGATGCTTAAGCATTTTGAATTACAGTCAGAATGGTGGCCTGCGTTACAAGCGTTTCACGACAGCGGGAAGGCCTTGTTTGGCACTTGTGCGGGCCTTATTTTGCTTGCTAAACAAGTGCAGCCAGATCAAAAAAGTTTAGGCTTTTTAAATATAACGGTGCAACGTAATGCTTATGGGCGTCAACTCGACAGCCATACCATTCATGCTCGCTTTGATTTAAATGGCGAGCAATGCGATATTGATATGCCTTTTATCCGTGCCCCTAAAATCACCGCCATGGGGCCAGAGGTCAAGCCCATCGGCTGGGTTGATCGTCAGGTAGTCATGGTGCAACATGGCAATGTGTTGGGTGCGGCCTGTCATCCAGAGGCCACGACTATGCGTGTTCATCAATATTTTTTGTCTGTTTTGGATGGCGCAGCGGCTATTGCAAAATCGCTTTAAATTCGATATGATACGCGTCTATCTCGGGGCGTAGCGCAGCCTGGTAGCGCACATGCATGGGGTGCATGTGGTCGGAGGTTCAAATCCTCCCGTCCCGACCACCTTATCGAGTGATTATGCCACTATTTTTTGATAAAAATGTTTCGATTAAACGGGAAATCCTTGCCGGGTTAACCACGTTTTTTACTATGGCCTATATCATTATTGTGGCCCCCACTATGTATCACCAGGCGGGCGCTGACTTTGATGCGGCGTTTACGGCCACCTGCTTAATTACGGTGATTGCGACTTTTTTAGTGGCGATTTATTCTAATTTGCCGATTGGTATGGCG
>CAXNIG010000143.1:0-3298 GCA_964202445.1 Pseudomonadota bacterium | reverse complement strand
GTAAAGGGCGTGCAAGCGATTGCTTATGTAGCGGCGTATCAAAATCTTGCAAATACGAATTGGCGTGAGTTGGTCATGGTATCCCCCAATAAGCTGCAAGGCGTAAAAATTACGCTGAACTTGGACAATCAAGGTATCAGTCTGATCAGTAATCAAAAATCATTGTAGGATTATTTTATGAAACGCGTGTTATGGAAAGAAGGGCTGTTTATGCGCCCACAGCATTTGCAGAAACAGGATTATTATTGGATGGAGCGCACGCGGGAGCTCTATCAACAGCAGGGGCCTTATGCGTATGGAGTCAGTCATTTTGGATATCTCAAAGCTGCTTTGAGTCGTGGGGAATTGAATATACAAAGCTTAGAGGGGGTGATGCCAGATGGGACTGTTTTTAATTTGACAGGACGTGAGGAGCAACTGGCTTGTTTGATTCCCGATGAGGTGGACCACGCATGGTTGGTTTTGACTTTGCCGGTTGAGACCGTAAAAGGTATTCGTGTGGCTGAAAGCAGGCATGCTGCGCGGGAAGAGCGTTACTTTATTAGTCGAGAAAAAGTCTCTGATGAAATGGTGGGGGAGCAAGAGCTGCTAGAGCTGGAAATTTTAGAACCTAATTTTAAGCTGCGAGTGGTGACAGAGATTGCTGAGGTCGGCAGTGATTATGCTTTGCCTCTGCTCAAGCTGATTGAGCGGCGTGAGAATGGGACTTTAGTCGTGGATGAGAATTTTGTACCACCCTTGCTGAATATCCGTGCTCATGCTGAGCTGAATCATATTGTGCAAGAAATTTCAGGCCTGTTAAATGTGCGGCGCTTAAAACTGCTAGAACGCATTGGCGGTGGTGATCAACATGGTGTGGCAGGCATTAATGAACTTTTATTGTTGCAGCTTATCAATCGTTACGAGCCGGTATTGAGGCACTATGAAAGACAAAGTTTGCTGCATCCAGAGACGGTGTATCTTTTATTTTTAAAATTGGCGGGGGAGTTGCGTACTTTTACGAGTGAAGCTCGTGGGTATGCCGATGCACCTGCCTATCAGCATCAAAATTTGGCAGAGTGCTTTGGTGTGCTGATGGCGGATCTGCGCGAGGCTTTTAATTATGTGTTTGATGAGCCGGCTATTTTGATTCCCATTCAAACGCATCAATATAATTTGTATCTGGCAGAGTTTGGCAAGATGTATTTTGATTATCAGCGTTTGGTCTTGGAGGTGAAAGCCGACATGCCTTTAGAGCAACTCCGTAATTTGTTTCCAACACATATTAAATTGGGGCCAACGGAGATGATTCGTGATTTGGTGAATTTGCAGATTCCAGGAATTCCTGTGCTGGCTTTGCCGGTTGCACCACGGCAGATTCCCTATCATAGCGGCACGGTTTATTTCGAGTTGGATAATCAAAATGAGCTTTGGGCGGCATTGCGAGAGTCACCTGGCCTCGCATTGCATTTAGGGGGAAGTTTTCCTGGGGTTGAATTGAGATTGTGGGCGATTAAACGATAATTGAAGGAGTGGTGAGAAATGAATGGATCATTAGAACAAGCGGACAAAACAGTGTTTGCACCGATACTGTCTCAGTCAGCGGCGCCATTGCGCACGGTGAGCTCGCAAATTCAGGGCTTGCAATTAGATTATCGCTCTGGCTTAAATCCGTTGATGGAACATGCAACAGAAATTTTTTTGCTGCATTATCAAATTATCAAGGGACATCTTGTCGAGATTGAGTCTCTACGTGCGATGGTCCAAGATGCCTTGCTTAAATTTGAATTGCGCGCACAACAGGCGGCGATACAAAAAGCAGTGATTAAAAGTACCAAGTATGTCTTGTGTACTTTTTTGGATGAAACGGTCATGCAGCACTTAGGACACGAATCTTCCTGGGGCCAGCGCACTTTATTGGCTCAATTTTTTAATGAAACCTGGGGCGGTGCAACTGTTTTCAAAATTCGTCAATTTTGTTTGGAGAATATTCATGAATATGGGGATTTGCTTGAGTTGATTTATGTCTGTCTCTGCCTCGGCTTTAAAGGCCAGTATGGGACGATGGCTCAGGGTGAAGTACAGTTAGAGCGGTTGAAGCGAGAAAGCTATCAGGCCATTATTGGTTTAAGGGGTGATCATTTTAATGAGCCCTTGTCGCCACAGGGTGTCTCAAAATATGAAGGCAAAGTCACTTTAAAAAAAAGTGCGTCTTGGCGCTGGCTGGTGGGGCTCTGCCTCGGGTTTTTAGTGGTTTCTTATGTGAGTTTAACGGTATTTTTAAATGTGGAGAGTGGGCCGGTTTATGACAAAGTCGTTGCTGCCTTAAATTAAATAAAAGGAAAGAGAAAGAGATGCTCAAAGCAATCCGTTTATTATTAAAGAACAAAGTGTGGTGGTGGTTTTTGTTATATTTAGTCGTCTGTGCTTGCATCTGGTTGATCGGTCCGGCTATTTCGATTTATGAAAAAACACCCCTGCAGTCTGTCAGTGTGCGGTTTTTATCGATGCTGACGCTGGGATTATTGTTTATATTGATCCGTTATGGCATCGTGCTGAAAGTGCATGTATTAGAATTTTTTAATCTGCATGGTGCCGCGGAATTTCATTTGTTTAATCCCTGGAAGTATCAAGAGCGGCGGCAAATCCGTCGTGATTTTAAAAAGCTAAAGGCGCATCGGTCCTATGATTTGCCTTGGTATTTGGTCATGGGGGAACAAGGCGCTGGCAAGACAAGTCTATTGCGTGAAGTCGAACTGACGCTTCGTTATCAATCTTATAATCATATCAAGCATCATACTAAAAGCTTTCAGTGGATTTTGGCCGAGGAGAGCTTATTTATTGATTTGCCGGCTGAGTTTTGCTGGCAAAAAAGCGAGCAGCAGCGCTTTTCCTGGCTGATGTTTTTAAAATATTTGAAGCAGGCTCGGCGGCGTCGGCCTATCAATGGTTTGATATTAACGCTGAATCTGCGAGATTGGTTAGATCAAAAACGGGATGATTGGCTTGAATCGATGCGTGAGCGGCTGCACGAATTACAAGATAAAATGGGCTTATCTATTCCTGTGTATCTCGTGTTTACACATATTGATGTGCTGCCTGGGTTTGCAGAGTTTGTTTTACATTTTACCGAAGAAGAGCGCAAAGCAGTCTTGGGCTTGACGTTTAATGATACTGAGCCGGCTTTGGAGCAGTTTCCTCTTTTGTATGATGCGTTGATTCGTTCGTTAAACCAGCGTTTACGCCGCGATTTGGAGCATCATTCTAGGTATATTTTTCCGATGCAAATGGCTGCAATGCGTGAAAAATTACTGGCTTT
>CAXNIG010000142.1:0-3305 GCA_964202445.1 Pseudomonadota bacterium | reverse complement strand
GCCTTTGAAGGCGCAGGCCAGGTTTACGAATATATCGGTGGCTATGATGACTGGATGACACAACGACGCACTCCCACTACCCAAACCACAATATCTAGCCCAAAACCTGTTTTAGAAAAAAAACCCAAAGCCAAATCCACCCAAAAAGAACAGTTTGAACTCAAAGCGATCGAAGCACGTATCACCGAATTAGAACAAACCCTCACCGCACTTCATCAACGCATTGCTGAGCCCGAATTCTATACCTTTTCTATCGACAAACAACAAGACATTTTTGCACAAGTGAATACACTAGATGCCAAGCTCAAACTCGCTTTAGCTGAATGGGAAGCTTTATCTACTTAGATTGATTATGTCAAGCCAAAGTAGAAATGTTACACATTTACCAAAGCAGAGATGTTACACCTGGATAAATTTTAATATTAAATAAAACGCACTTATCCATGGGTTTCATAGAGCAGACGACGGTCAGGAGTCAGGCTGCTCTGTGGAAGCTGTGGATAAGTGCTCATTTTTGACCAAATCTAGCTTGCAAGGCCGCTGTACCAGGGGTGATCTGGCTTGGGCTTCCTGCCGATTGTGCGCTTATCAACATGTGAATTAATGTCCTTGCTGGCCACGGCTTGCTTCGGCCGATTGTTTTTATCAAAAGTTTTGTAAGGCTGCGGCTTGTTTTTATAGAGCAAAATGACCTGGCTTGGTGACTCGCAGACTGTGACATAAGCACCGCGCATGCTGTATCCAGGTGCTTTTGTCTGAATTTGATAAATCACATTGTTATAGCTGATCTCCAGATTTTTTGAGAGCTTGCGTTGCGCCTGCACAGAGAAGATCTGGTCTAACTCTGCAGGCTTTGGAATGGCTTTACGATGAGCATCAATGGGGCTTGCGGGCGCGACTGCAAACCGACGGTTATGCTTTTTGATGTATCCTGGCAGCCATGCATTTGCTGTTTCAATATCGCTGATTCCCGCCAGGCGCATCTCTTTGATCAGCCTGTCCTGGAATGTTTGATTGGCGCGTTCTACGCGGCCTTTGGCAGGCGCGCTATTGGCTGGGATCAGCTCGATATCAAGGGTTCTCACTGCCCGCCCAAGCTGAGTTTCTCCCGTGCCACTTGCGGCCTCTTTGATGTGCACGTGAAAGATGGAATGGCGATCCGAATAAAAGGCCAGTGGACGGCCACAGCGCTCGATATACTCACGGATCAAATCAAAATAACCTTGCAGGCATTCATTCTCAACAAACCTTAGGCCCATGATCTCGCTGGTTGCATCATCGATAAGTACCAGCAGGCAGCAAGTTCCGCGACGCCCTTCAAACCAATCATGGGGGCTGCCATCGAGCTGAATCAATTCGCCGCGTGCAGGGCGTCTTGTCCGCATCTGGTGAACCTTCGCGTGTTTGCGCGTTTTGCCTTTCCAAAGGCCTGCTTCTATCATGATTTGACGTACTGTTTCGTCAGAGAGGTCAAACTCATGTTCTTCGATCAGTTTCTCATGCGCAAATCCAGGCTTGAAGTCAGCGTACCTCTCGCGAATCACCTTAATCACCGCCTCGCGTACTGGATCAGGAATGCGATTATTGCTTGGCTGGCCGCGCCTTTTTGAAATGAGTCCTTCATCCCCTTCTTTGCAATATTTTTGATATAAACGATCGACATGTTGCCGCGTTAAGCCCAGTCTTCTTGCGGCCTCAGTCTTGGTGATTTGTTTTGAGCGCACCTGCTCCAAAACCTTCCCGCGATCTAATTCTTTGATGCTCACTGTAATTAACCTCTCCACTCGTTACTTCCCGTTTCTTTATGATCAGGTGTAACATTTTAACTTTGGTGAGGTGTAACATTACAACTTTGGCGCTACACTACTTAGATTGATTATTGACTTTGTATCTCAAAAGAGCTACAATTTATCTCAAGAGATGAATTAAGGAGCATAGCATGAGATCAGCTTTTGTGAGAGCAAGAATCGAGCCCCATTTAAAAGATATTGCAGAGCAGATTTTAGAAGCCCTGGGCATTACGCCAACACAGGCAATTAGCATGCTGTATAAACAGATTGCATTTCGACATGAATGGCCTGTAGAATTGAAAGTACCCAATGCCCTAACACGGCAGATTTTTGCCGAAACAGATCGAGGCGAGGGGCAAGTTCAGTCAGAAACAATCAATGAAATATTTGAAAAATTAGGAATATAATCTTTGTTTAACTTGGTCTATCATCATCAATTTCAGAAGGATGTGCAGCGCTCACAAAAGCGGGGCAAGGACCTATCAAAGTTAAAGCAGATCATTAAAATGCTAGCAGAAAGGCGGCCTCTTCCCTTGAAATACAGAGACCATCGTTTGCTGGGAGAATACAAAGGCCGTCGAGAATGTCATATTGAACCAGATTGGTTATTGATTTATAAGCTGACAGAAACTGAAATTGTGTTTGAGCGCCTAGGGACGCATGCTGATTTATTTGGTTAACACCCATCCAAAGTTTGAGCGAGAACTGTTTGAGCAGGCAAAAAGTCTCGTTCAAGATTTGGATTGGTATCAGCCCATTTACGCGAGAGCACTACAATATAATTTTGCAAAAAATAATTTTATATTCAAATATCATCATTGACAAAATCCTGCAATCCTAATAAATTAAAGGTCTTGAAATATAAAATGGATTTTTGCAAAAATGAAAATTGGACTCATTTGCGGCGGCCCTTCATTGGAGAGAGGAATTTCACTCAACTCAGCACGCTCACTGCTAGACCATTTACAAAATAGTGACCTTGAGCTGGTACCGTTTTATTTGGATCATAAAAAAAATGCCTATGCTATTTCAACCGCTCAATTGTATTCAAACACCCCCTCTGATTTTGATTTTAAATTACAAGAAACCGCCAAGCCACTCAACACCAAACAATTTGTTCAAGCTTTACGCGCCGTCGATATCGTGTTCCCAGTTATGCATGGCGCTTATGGCGAAGATGGCGGCATTCAAGGTTTTTTAGAAAAACACAATATCCCTTTTGTTGGGGCTTCCTCTAAAGCATGCAAACTGGCATTTGATAAATTTAATGCCAATGCATTTATCAGCAAACAAGGCTTTTATACCCTCCCCTCTGCGGTACTCAAAATTTATCAAACAGATCATGAGGCGATTGTTCATCAGTTTTTTAAGACTCACTCTATTCAGCGCGCCATCGTCAAGCCTGCAACAGGCGGCTCCAGCATCGGCGTATTCTCTGTGAACTCGGCTGAAGAAGCTTTAGAGCGTGTGCATTTTTTATTTTCTAAACGCATGGACACGCGGGTTGTTATTGAG
>CAXNIG010000141.1:0-3328 GCA_964202445.1 Pseudomonadota bacterium | reverse complement strand
GCCCAGGCCTGCGTCTCTCAATGGAAGTTTTGGAAGAGCGTACCGCCAAACTCCCCAGCGTTGAAATTAAAATGCCAGATACCGTTTTTGGCAAAAATACAATAGAACAAATCCAAGCAGGTCTGTATTATTCAACTCTTGGCATGGTCAAAGAAGTCGTCGCTGCAGCACGAAAAAACAGTTTTTCTGGACAGGATTTTTTAGTCATCGGCACGGGCGGATTCTCCCGTTTATTCGAACATGCTGGCATTTTTGACATTATGGAATCAGACCTCGTCTTAGTCGGCCTCAAACATATTTTTCAACTCAATCAGGACACCCTACCCTCATGACTTTAAAACTCTCTCGCAAAAAATTAGCGACTCTAATTTTAATCATTAGTCTCATTGTATTAGGCAGCGGCTACTATTTTTATGACAATTATTATTATCCCAGCACAGATGATGCCTATGTTAACGCGAATATCCCCTATATCGCCACGCAAATTAATGGCCAGATTGCCACCGTGAACGTCCTCAACCATCAAGCCGTTAAAAGAAATACGGTCTTATTCACAATTGACCCCACGCCTTTTCAAAATGCATTGGATCAAGCGCAAGCTCAATATTTAGTGGCTCAGCAACAATATAAAGCAGATCAAGAAGCCATTAAAGTAGCCGAGGCTAATTTGGCCAGCGCACAGGCCAACCTCATTTTAAATCAAAAAAATAGCGCGCGCATGCAAGACCTGGTTAAAGATGGCTATGCCTCCGCTCAGGACGGTGATCAATCGACCGCCAATTTAAAAGCCGCTCAGGCTAGCTTAGATGGCGATATTGCAAGCTTAGCCGAAGCGCAAGAAAATCTTCTGACCCAAGCAAGTCAGATCAAAGTCTCAGAAGCCAATCTCAATACAGCCAAACTAAATCTTAGCTACACAGTCGTTACGGCACCCGTTGATGGCATTGTCAGTGATTTAAGCCTCCGCCCTGGCATGGTGGTCACTGCTGGCAACAATTTGTTTGCCATGGTGAACTCTGTCAGCGAGTACTGGGTTGACGCTAATTATAAAGAAACCCAATTACAAAGGATCAAGCCTGGGCAAGACGTCACGATTCAATTAGACTTATACCCTGGCGTGAATTTTAAAGGCATTGTGCAAAGTATCAGCGCTGCAGATGGCACCACCTTCAGCCTTTTGCCTGCCGAAAATGCAAGCGGAAATTGGGTTAAGATCACCCAGAGATTTATTGTCAAAATCATCATTCCACACAGCACACAGCAAGATCAATACCCACTTCGAGTTGGTGCTAGCGCTGAAGTTACTGTGAATACACGATGATGACCACAAGCAGTTTACTCATTCTGCTGGTCTTATTTTTTCTGGCTGTATTATTTTTTGCGCTTTATAAAATTGATGATCTCAAAAAGCATATCCAATTTCACCTCACCGACAGTTCAGAAAAAAACTCCAATACTTTCAACGATCTGATCACACGCCTGGCGCTTATCGATCAAGCCCAGCAAAAAATGAGCGAGCTTTCTGGTGAAGTCTTTAGCCTCAATATGTTATTAAATGACAAAAAAACCCGCGGTGCATTTGGTGAAGTCCAGCTGGCTAATATTATCCGTAATATGCTACCTGAAGCGCATTTTCAGCTTCAAGCGGAGCTCCCCAACGGCACGCGTGTCGATTGCCTCCTGCTCTTACCTGAGCCCACAGGCAAACTCGCCATTGACGCTAAGTTCCCCCTAGAAAATTACCGTCGCTATGTTGATGCTCCACCTGAGCAGAAAAAGCCATTAGAGCAAGCCTTTATTCGCGATATGAAAAAGCACATCGATGACATTGCCCAAAAATATATTATCCCTGGCATCACTTCAAATGGCGCTGTTTTATTCCTACCCGCAGAAGCCATTTTTGCCGACATCCACAATCATTTTTACGACTTGATCGACTATGCCCAAAAAAAATGCGTCTGGCTGACCTCTCCCACCACCATGATGGCTGTCCTCACCACAGCCCAAGCGGTATTAAAAGATCAAGCCACCCAAAAACACGTCCATCTCATTCGCGAACATTTGCTCAAGCTAGGCGAAGATTTCGAGCGCTTCCAACGCCGCATGGATCAACTACAGCGCCATATCGAACAAGCTAATGATGATGTACATGATGTCAATATTTCTGCAAAAAAAATCACTGACAAGTTTAATAAAATAGAGAAAGTTGATATTTAAAATGTCAGCATGCTATCATCCCAATTAGATCAACATACAATAGAGCATGGTGGACACAATTCATTTAGGCGTAGTGGGCAAAAATATCAGTTATAGCCAATCTCCGTTTATTCACAAAGCTTTTGCTCAAGCCAATGGCATTACATTATCCTATACGATTGTGGATGTCGGCGAAAGTTTATTGACTGATAAAATAACAATGCTGCGTGAAGCTGGGTTTTTAGGCTGTAATATCACCGTGCCATTTAAAGAAGAAGCTTTTAATTTGGCCGATCACCACACAGAACGCGCACGGCAAGCGCAGGCTGCGAATACCTTTTTATTCAAAAACGGACACATTTTTGCAGACAATACCGATGGTGCAGGCCTGGTGCGTGACCTCACTCATAATCTAGGCCTTTCTATCACTGGAAAGCGCATCTTAATCTGCGGTGCAGGGGGTGCAGTGCGTGGAATCTTAGGCCCCTTGCTCGCACAAAAGCCACATGAAATCATTCTCGTCAATCGTGACTTTCATAAAGCAAAAACTTTAGAAACTGACTTTGCATCACCCCTGCTCAGCGCTTGCCAGTATGCAGAAATAAGCGATCTGAGCGTTGATTTAATGATTGATGGCACGGCCCTTAAAACAGCATTGCTGCCTTTGCCAGTGACACTCCAGTTTAACCCTGGCGGTTATTTTTATGATCTAAAATATCAAGTCATCTCCCCTACACGTGAATGGGCTATCGCTAAAGGCGCGATCACTTATGATGGCATTGGCATGCTGGTTGAACAAGCTGCTGAGGCTTTCTATTTTTGGACAGGTATTCAACCCAAAACCGGCGCCATTCTGGAGACTCTAAAATGCGCATCAGCTTAATTGGCCCAATGGCTTCTGGCAAATCTACTGTAGGAAAACACCTAGCACAGCATTTAAAATTGCCATTTTATGATACCGACAGCCTGATTGAAACGAGAATGCAAATCAGCATTAATGATATTTTTGCACAATATGGCGAGGCAACATTTAGACAATTAGAGACCGAAACGCTCAAAGCATTATTTGCTAAAACAGAGGACTGCGTTATTGCAACGGGTGGCGGCATCATCAAAATAGCAAAAAATCGCC
>CAXNIG010000140.1:0-3342 GCA_964202445.1 Pseudomonadota bacterium | reverse complement strand
CAGCCGATTCCTGGAATCCCGCCCAAAACTGGCACTTCATTGAGGGCATGAATTTTTTCTTCTCCATAAATTCCACCCAATACAATGGTTTCCCCGCTCGAAACTAATACATTGGTATTCACCTGTGAAGTATTAATAATCGGCATATCTCCTGCTGCGCCTGTTTGATGCGAAATCGAATCTTTATTCACTTGCAGAATTAAATTAATTTTACCGTTTTCGGTCAATTGTGGAATGACGCGTAAGCCTAATACTGCTTTTTTAAATTCAATTTGTGTGGCACCACTCGAAGTTGATGTTTGAAAAGGAATTTCGCTGCCTTGTTCAATATAAGCTTCTTGATTGTTCGAGACAGTTAATTCTGGCGCAGAGATCACTTTACCATCCCCTGAGGCCTCCAAGGCTTGTAACTCCAAATTGAGTTGAGATCCTGCAATTTTGCCCAAGCCGAATCCAATGGTTGCTGCCGGATTCAAAATGGGCAAATTAATGGTAGCGTTGCTGACCGATCCCAATACATTCATTGCACTGGTCGCAGAGTTATCCAATACAATGCCTAACGATTGCAGGGCTGACTTATCGACAATGACAATTCGCGCTTCAATATGAACCTGCTGCACCGGAATATCTAAATGAGCAATGACTGCAGCTACCATTTTTAAATGTGCGGGTGTATCTGTAACCACCAAAGTGCCTGTACGCCGATCCGTGACAATTTGTCCTTCTGCACTTAATAATGCCCGATCCTGCAAAATCAAATCCTGCAGCGCTTTGACATTAGCATAGTGAATCTGGATAAAATCTGTTTGTAAAGGCACGACAGATTCAGTTTGAGTCTGTGTACTGAGTGCAATGGGATTGCTTTTTTCTTGATTGATAAGCTCCGCCGTTGGCCCAATATACCAAGTATTGTTGATATTTTTGAGCTTTAAATTTTGATTTTCCAATACTAGATTCAAGGCTTGAGGCCAGTTCATATGATTGACATGTAGGCTCATGCTTCCTGCAACATGAGCCGAAATAACCACATTTTTTCCAGCTAATTGTGCAATAGTTTGAATAATCGAAGTAACTGGCGCATTCGTAAAATCAAGATCCAAAGGCTGGTCTTCTGCATTGAGCATGGTCACACAGGTGTAAAGCAGTATCCCCAAAAGTATTTTTTTTAACATGCTTTATCCTTTTTACGCAGGGAAATAGTCTGTCCAGTTTGATAAACGCAATAACGTTGTTGTGGGGACCCCGCCTCACCAATCCATTTATTTTGTGCCACGCCAAGTTCCTGTACAGATACTGAGTTCAATAATAGCGTCATTTGTTCATGATCCCGCTGCCAGCTCAGTAGTTTTAAACCGCTCCGAGCAAGCTGCTGTAAAACCACCGTCATATTTTGTAATGGCCCTTCTAAGACCAACTGAATCCCTTCGCGCTCAGAACTCACCGACACAATATGAATGCCAAAATGCTGTTGACTCACACTTAACCAGCGATACAGTTGTGGTGCGGACCACGGCATATCTGCACTGTCTTTACGCAGATTTTTTAATTTTTGACTGATGTGCAGATTATTTTGACTCAGAACATTAATTTGTCCTATCAGCGGCTCAAGTTCAATTTGCCAGAGACCCTCTGCTAATACAAAACTAAAAAATAAACCCCATAGCCATTGGCTCCAGACAGATTGCATATATTTTTTCATGGATTGACTCTAACTAATTGAAAACTAGCCTGCCATTGGGTTTGCCCGTGTTCCTCATGGACTTTTAAATCATGTAGAGAATTAGGTTCGACTGCTGCTTGTTCACTAAATTGCTGCAACTGTAAAGATACTTCTGACGGTTGTGTGACAGAGCCTGATACACTTAACTGACCCTGAGCATTCACGCTGAGCAGATCTACATGAGTGAGGTGCGTCAAAACAGGCAAAGTATCTCCCAACGTCAGCGTTTCTGAATGTGTTTCCAGATATTGATTTTCTTGTTTATTAAGGCGAGCAGCTATTTTCTGCTGATGAGCGAATACGCTATTTTCGTAAAACAGGCCACTCCAGGCCAATAATAAAACTAAAGCTGGCAACAACCCCACTCTAAGGTACACAGCATATTGATGGCGATGCGCAACATGCTGGCGCCAGGGAAGCAAGTTTAAACCCATGCCGCGCTCACCCTCAATAGATAAGGCCTTCAAGCGTACATGTTTTTTCTGCAACGCCTGTAAATAGACATTAACTTTTACTTTAGAAAGCAGCCACACTTCAACTTCCAGGCCATCTGCATGGGTTTGTAGAGGCCGTGCATCGATAAAGTAATTCTCCAAATCACTCCACTCATGCGCCATTTCAGTATGGACCTCTTCAATAAAAGCAGTGGTGTGTTCACGTCCCTGCCAATAGGCTTCCAAAACAATCGTGCGCTGTATGCAAAAATCAGCATCGACATAGATCGCACCGCTTTGAAAAAAACGAAGCTGCGCTTTTTCTAAAATCAGGATTAACGTATTAAGGTCAAGTGTCTCAAAATCACCCATTGCTTTATGGCAAAGCCGCTCTTTTTGCCATTGCTCCAAGCTCCAAGCACGGTAAGAGAGCGAAAGTTTTAAAAAATACTCTAGGCCTATTTTCAACATAAAAAATGCAGTTTATTTTAAGACCTGAAAGTGTACAATGAAAGATCAAGCAATGCAAGTATATTTTTATTGATCAGTGGGCGTGTTATAGCACAGTTTGAAGTGCAGCCCAAACTTCAGCGGGTGGAAGACTTATAAAACAAGGAGGGCTCGGCGTTTTAAGATGGTCTGCGTGAGTGCATTCTCGATTATTGCAGGGCGCACATGCAAAGACGGCTTTGAGTTGTTTTTGTCGCTCGCCGAGGGTGCCAATTTTGTTGGGGTCAGTGGGCCCATATAATGTAACGCAGGGAATCGATAATGCAGCAGAAATATGTGCAAGCCCGGTATCGACGGCAATGACACCGGATACTTCAAGTAATTTTTCCTTGATTTGATTGAGTGACATTTGAGGCAAAATCTTCACTTGATCATTGACCTGTAAAAATTTTGCGCGTTTTAATTCTGCTGCATGAGTATGTGGCAGCCATACTTCATAACCGGCTGCAGTCACGATGAGTGCCAGTTTTTTCCATAAAGCATCAGGATAATGTTTGCTGGTCCAGGTGGTGCCATGTGCAAATAGAATGGCTTTGGTTGGTACGGGCTGCCATTTTTTTAGACCATAATCAATGTCATTAGAAACAACATATTGACCTACATCCGCAAACAAGGCTTGGATGCGTTTAATTGCGTGTTCTTTAAGAAGAATAAAAACCCAATGCTGATATAGCCACC
>CAXNIG010000139.1:0-3366 GCA_964202445.1 Pseudomonadota bacterium | reverse complement strand
GCTGAAGAATGGTTTGATGCTTTCTTGATTCTTCTCAATGATTCTACTAGAAGAAAAGTGTTTGGCGCGGCTGGGAGAGTAAAAGTAGAGCATCGATATTGTTTGCAAGAGACTGCTTCAATTTTATTAAATTTGTTCGAGAGAGTCTTATCATGTGCCGAATAACAGGAATAGCATTCAAAAATAAACACGTCAAAGCCATCGATGCGATGACAGATTCCCTTCTCCACGGTGGTCCTGATGATCGGGGAGTTTGGCGAGATGATGCGGTGGCTTTGGGGCATCGTCGTCTAGCTATTTTAGATTTATCTCCGCTTGGGCATCAGCCTATGTTGAGTTCTTCCAGTCGTTATGTTATTGCATTTAATGGTGAAATTTATAACTTTAAAGCGCTGCGAAAAATATTGGAAGCTGCGGGTTTTATGTTTAAGGGGCATTCAGATACTGAAGTTATTTTAGCCGGAGTTGAGTGCTGGGGCTTTGAAAAAACTTTGCAGCAATTAAACGGCATGTTTGCTATTGCACTCTGGGATCGTTCAGAGAAAAAACTTTATCTGGCACGGGATCGTTTTGGTGAAAAACCATTGTATTATGGCGTAGTCAATGGTGCATTTATTTTTGCTTCAGAGCTCAAAGCATTAAAGCTGTATCCAGATTTTCAAGCTAAAATTAATCAAGAGGCCGTGCAGTTGCTTCTGCGTTATGCGTATATTCAAGCGCCACATTCTATTTATGAGGGCGTTTTTAAGCTTGAGCCAGGGCATTATCTTTGTGTAGATGCTTCACTTAAAATCAATATGCATTGCTATTGGTCTGCTTTAGAGGTGGCAATGCAAGCTAAACAACACATTACGCATGGCTCGTTTGTAGAATTTGTGGATGAACTGGAAACCCGTCTGTTGGCCTCAGTTAGTAATCGGTGCATTAGTGATGTACCGTTGGGTGCATTTTTATCGGGTGGAGTGGATTCATCTGTTATTGTGGCAATGATGCAGAAAATATCAAATCAGCCGGTTAAAACATTTACCATGGGTTTTGCAAGTGTGGTCTATGATGAAGCGCCATTTGTACGTTCGGTGGCAGCGCATTTAGGAACCGAGCATCATGAGTTTTATGTCTCTGAGCAAGATGCTTTGAATGTGATTCCCCGGCTGGCGACGATTTATGACGAGCCCTTTGCGGATTCTTCGCAAATTCCGACTTTTCTGGTCAGTCAATTAGCTAAGCAATATGTGACCATTGCTTTGTCGGGTGATGCAGGGGATGAGCTTTTTGGCGGGTACCAGCGTTATTTTTCCTATGATCATTTGCAGCGCCTGCATGCTTTGCCTGGCTGGTTGAAAAAATCATTCGCTCTGGGTTTAAAGCATATCCCATCAAAAGTGCTGGGCTCCAGAAATGCTTTAAAAGCTTCTAAGTTATCTTGGATGCTGCAGCATTCTGAGCAGGCTGCGTCCCTTTATGATATGTTGATTTCACAAAATTATGATGCGCAAAATCTTTTGCATGACGCAGCGCCTTGTTATATGCATTTCCCAGAAATCAGTGATATCTTAAATCCGATTGAGAAAATGATGCTATGGGATACGATCAGTTATTTGCCGGGTGACATTTTAACGAAAGTAGATCGTGCCAGTATGGCTGTAGCCTTAGAAGCGCGGGTGCCTTTTTTAGATCATGAATTATTTGAGTTTGTCTGGTCATTGCCTTTGAAATTTAAAATTCAGAAAAACAGTGGTAAGCCTTTGTTAAAAGAGCTGTTATATCGTTATGTGCCAAAGGAATTAATTGATCGGCCAAAGGCTGGGTTTGGTATTCCTATTCATGATTGGTTGCGCGGCCCTTTAAAAGAATGGGCTCAGGATTTAATAGTCAGCGCTCTTCAGAGTGATGTATTAAACGCAGCGAGTTTAGAGTCTTTGTTTAAAGTACATTTAAGTGGGCGGGCAAATTTGGGGCATCAACTTTGGAACGCGTTTATTTTGCAAGACTGGCTGAATCAGCAATGAAGAAGATCCTTGTTTTTGCGAGCTTTGCCCCTTCTTTGCTTTTATTTCGGGCGCATTTAATTCAGGCTTTTTTGGATGAGGGGCATTCTGTTTCGGTTTTAGTCCCTATTTCCACAATTGATTCTGATTTTTCTATTAATTTTTCGAAGCGCTTTCCAACTGTTAAAGTGTTATCAATTGACATGGCTTTACATGGAATGAATCCTTTTAAAGACTTTAAGTTTATTTTGGGGTTAAAAGCTTTATTTAAAAAAGAACAGCCTGATATCGTTTTGTCATATACGATTAAACCAGTGATTTATGGTTCCATTGCTGCGCGCTGGGCTAAGGTTCGATTCATTTATGCAATGATTACAGGGCTTGGAACGATGTTTGAGCTCACTGGTTTTAAAGGAAAGTTGATTCATCAGTTGGTTAAAGTGTTATATCGTTATGGTTTAAGGCAATGTCAAAAAGTGATTTTTCAAAATCCAGATGACCAAGCATACTTTGTAAAGTTAAAGTTGGTGGAGCTAGGAAAAACTATGCGTGTGAATGGCTCTGGAGTTGATTTGTCCTATTTTAGTCCAGCGTTGCTGCCTGAAAAAGTCAGTTTTATTTTTATTGGGCGCTTGGTGAAAGAGAAGGGCATTCACGAATTTATTGAAGCAGCAAAACAAATTTATTTTGCTTATCCTCAAGCCAAATTTTGCGTTGTAGGTGACGTGTTTGAAGGGCATCCCAGTAGTATTGATCATGGGCAATTACAAGATTTAAAATCAATGCCCTGTTTTGATTGGGCGGGTCAAGTTGCGGATGTGGCGGGCTATATTGCAAAAAACAGTGTGATGATTTTGCCTTCTTATCGTGAAGGAACGCCACGCTCAGTCCTGGAAGCTATGGCGATGGGGCGTCCCATTATCACAACAGATGCACCCGGTTGCAGGGAAACAGCAATGGATGGCGTGAATGGCTTTCTCGTACCTATCAAAAATGTGGATGCGCTAGTTGAAAAAATGGAGTATTTTCTTCACAATCCACGGGAGTGCGAACGTATGGGGCAAGAAAGTCGCAAACTGGTTGAGCAAAAGTTTGATGTGCATCAGGTGAATCAAGTCATATTAGAAACAATATTAGGTCAAGTAAATGAATAATAGAAAAGTAGCTGTCGTTGGATTAGGGTATGTGGGTTTGCCAGTTGCAGCAGCCTTTGCAAAAAAACAGCAGGTCATCGCGTTTGATATCAATCAAAAGCGTGTTGCTGAGTTAAAGCAAGGGCAAGATCATACCGGCGAAGTTTCATCTGCTGATTTGAAGCAGGGGCAGTTTGTTTTCACCCATGAAGCGCGTGATTTGAGACAGGCTGATTTTTTTATTG
>CAXNIG010000138.1:0-3383 GCA_964202445.1 Pseudomonadota bacterium | reverse complement strand
TTATCAAAAAAAGCCGTGTCATATTCATCCGCTTCAATCACAAAGAAATCACTTTTGCCCAGACGTGAGGACACTCCAAAATTTTGGGGGATCCCCCCAATTAAAAACCCAGGCTCATATCCCGCATATTCCAAAACCCAGGCCAACATACTACTGGTTGTGGTTTTGCCATGCGTACCGGCCACGGCCAAGACCCATTTTTGTTTTAACACTGCTTCTTCTAAAAACTGTGGACCTGAAACAAAATTAAGCTTTTGGTTCAGAATCGCCTCCACAATTGGCTCACCCCGTTTAAGCGTATTGCCAATCACAAAAACATCCGGCTTTAAAGCCAGCTGCTCCAAGCCATAGCCCGCGATAATCTCAATCCCTACGGATTCTAAATAAGTACTCATTGGTGGATAGACGTTTTGATCTGAACCGGTCACCTTAAAGCCGAGTTCCCGAGCAATGACAGCAAGAGAGCCCATAAAGGTTCCGCAAATTCCTAAAATATGAATATGTTTCACGCCTGCCTCCGCAATTTTTTAAACAACAGAAATGGCAAGGCGATGATCATCATATCCCCAACAATCATCATCACCATATAATGCTCTGTAGCCCGCCACGATAGGTCTTGCAACGGGAAAAGCCCAAAACAAAAAGCAAGCACAGAAACACACATGGCCAAACCCGCCATACCATACAAAACAGGTTTTCCACCTGGAATCGTAAACGCATTTTCATTTTTTTGATAACCCCGTTGAGACCGCAACTTAATCACACTGGCAAACAGGAACACATAGACTAATACCGTAAACTGGCTGGTCAAATCAATCAACAACCAAAACGCACTTTGCAGATCCGGCATCCATAAAAAAACAGTCGCAAGCAAGGTTGCAACGCCTCCTTCAACAATCAATAATAAATGGGGCATATCTCCTTTATTGACCTGCGTCAGCTTAGGATACATTTTGTGATCCACCAGCATTTCACGCAATCCGCGCGCGGGACCTACAATCCAAGCACTCAAACTGGATATCCCTCCAAAAGCAATCAGAAAGGCCAGAATGGGTACAAACCAGGGCATATTAAATTCGGTAAAAAAGTCAGAAAAAGCTTGAATCACGCCGTTAATCAAATTAATCTGCCCTGCTGGAATGACCGAAAATATCGCCATCACTCCCAGTACCGTCAATATAAAAACAATCATCGCAGCGATCATCAAACCCATCGGATAAGCCTGGCGTGGCTGAGTCACATTTTTAGCATAAAATGCAGTGACCTGCATCCCGGCATAGGCCGAGAGCACACCGACAAAAATCGCTAAATGATGCACATCAAAGCCAGGAAAAAATGGCCCGGCCGTCGTGACTTGATGAAATCCATGGTGCCAAAAAGCAACGCCACCCAAAAGAATAATGAGGCCCCCCGGCAAAATCGTGCCAAACAAAGCGCCCAAAACATTCAAACGGCTCGATGCTTTAACCCCCAAGATATTGTAAAAAATAGTCAGCCACAAAATACACAAAACCATGCAAAAAACCAGATATTTATTACTCATCAATTGCGGAAAGCCCATATAAGATAAAGTCAACACAATAGTCGACAGCGTGGCTGGAAAGGCAATAACATTGTTAATCCATTCCATCCAAATCACAATAATGCCGGAACGATCACCAAATGCTTGCCGGCTCCAGGTATATACGCCGCCATTATCTGGATAATGCGTTGCCAATTCTGCACAAATCAAACTACTCGGAATCAAAAATGTCAAAAAAGCCAGCACATAAAAAAATACAGCCTGCCAGCCCAAATGCGCCATCATGGGCAAGCCACGTAAATTTAAAATTGCGGAGACGCTAATCATCGCAATCGTAAAGGTACCAATCACTTTGATATGCCGCATCAACACCCTCTTTTTCATCTGACTTTTTTAAGAATTAAAGCATAGCAGATGTTCTACCCTGCATCAATCAGGTGAAGAGCCTGCGCAGCCTCTTGCACCCAAAGGCCAAATCCTCTACAATGTGCGGGCATTATGCATCATTAAATAGAGGAGCTACTATGTCTGACTTAACTGCCACTTTTCATACCCCTAAAGGCGCGATTCGCGTTAAACTTCATGCTGATAAAACACCTTACACCGTGGCTAACTTTGTTAATTTAGCTCAAAAAGATTTTTATAAAAACAAAAAATTTCATCGCGTGATCAAACCCTTTATGATTCAAGGTGGCTGTCCTCAAGGAACGGGAACAGGTGGACCCGGTTATCGTTTTGCCGATGAGTTCCACCCTGAATTACGCCATGATAAACCCGGGATTCTTTCGATGGCCAATGCTGGCCCAGGCACAAATGGCAGCCAATTTTTTATTACGCATATCCCAACGCCACATCTAGATAATGCACATACCGTGTTTGGCGAAGTATTGAGCCCAGCAGACCTTGAAATCGTCAATGCCATTCATCAAAACGATGTGATTGACAATATCACAATTGAAGGGGATACCACGGCTTTATTCGAAAAAACGGCTGATAAACTGGCTGAATGGAACAAACATCTCAAAATTTAAGTTGACAGGCCCATCATTATAAATGACAATGATTCTCATTTATAAACAAGGAACTTGATGAAACAAGCACAGACCAAGCCGTCACAGCGTTTTTTATTACGCTATTTTATGTTTGCTATTGGCCCGGGACTGGTGGTTATGCTAGCGGATACCGATGCGGGGAGCTTGATTACTGCAGCCCAGAGTGGCGCGGTATGGGGCTATCGCATGCTTTTGCTCATGCTGATCTTGATTCCTATTTTATTTATTGTGCAAGAGCTCACTTTACGTCTAGGGCTCGTAACTGGAAAAGGCCATGGCGAACTCATCAAAACTCATTTTGGAGCACGCTGGGCCTGGTTATCTGTTGGCACTCTTTTACTTTCTTGTATTGGATCCATGCTGACTGAATTTAGCGGCATTTCAGGAGTAGGCCAGCTATTTGGCATTCCGGTAGGATACAGTGTCAGCCTGGTTATTGCGTTCATGCTGATCATGGCCTGGACCGGCAGCTATCATAGCGTTGAGCGCTCAGCCATTTTAATTGGCCTATTCGAACTGATCTTTGTTGCAGTTGCGATCCTTGCCCACCCTCATTACCATGAAGCCATCACTACAATGTGGAATATTCCCTACAAAAACAGTCAATATTGGTATCTGGCTTCCGCCAGTGTAGGAGCGGTTATTATGCCTTGGATGGTTTTCTATCAACAATCCGCCGTCATTGACAAAAAATTAAACCATACTCATCTGAAAGTCGCCAGAGTCGACACTGCAATTGGCGCCATCATCACTCAAGTTATTATGGCCTCGATGGTCGTCATTACGGCAGCGACCATCGGCAAAACCAA
>CAXNIG010000137.1:0-3388 GCA_964202445.1 Pseudomonadota bacterium | reverse complement strand
CAGCTCAAGAGCAAGAATTGGCGGGAACCATAGCCCGAGGTGTTTCAGGTGTGCGTCAGGTTGAAAATAATTTGGTAGTTAATGCGTCAGATTAGTGGTTTGTTCAGCTAGCGCCCAAAGAATATGCTCTTTTACCAGATCACTTGCGGTCTCGAGTTTGCTTTGTAGGGCTTGAATAATTGCAGACGAAGGTGGAGCATTGCCGAGTGCAATGGCAATATTGCGCAGCCAGCACTCATGTCCAATGCGACGGATCGGCGACCCCTCAGTGCGATCGAGAAACTCGGTTTCTGTCCAAGCAAATAGATCAAGCAATTTGGGTTTAAGAAAGCCGCGTGAGCTATGAAAACCAATTTCAGCCGCAGTTTTAGCGAATTTATTCCAAGGGCAGATAAATTGACAGTCATCGCAGCCATAAATGCGATTTCCTATGGCTTTACGAAACTCAAGCGGAATCACGCCGCGAAGCTCAATGGTGAGGTAGGAGATGCAGCGTCGGGCATCCAAAACATTGGGCGCAATAATCGCCTGAGTGGGGCAGATGTCAATGCATGCTGTACAGCGGCCGCAGTGATTGGTTTTGAACGGTTCGCTTAAAGGCAATTCGAGATTGGTAAGCAAGGTGCCAAGGAAAAAAAATGAGCCTGCTTTAGGATTGATTAACAGTGTATTTTTGCCAGTCCAACCCAGCCCTGCTTTGACTGCAAGTGGGCGTTCCATGATGGGGCCTGAATCTACAAATGGCCTAAAAACCGGCGGTTTTTCTGCATGTGTGGTCTCATCGACAGGAAGGCTCAATACAAAATCAGCTAATTTTTGTAGGCGTTTGCGCATGATTTTATGATAGTCACGATTTTGGGCATAGCGTGAAATTAAGCCTAGGCTGGGGTTTTGGAGGACTTCATGAAAAGCAGGATTGGCAGGAAGATAATCCATGCGCACCACAATAACACGACGTGTTTCAGGAAAGAGTTGAGTCGGGTCTGCCCGATCTAAACCATAACGGCTCATGTATTTCATCTCACCATGATAACCCGCTTCAAGCCAGGCTTTAAGGTGTTCGCGGGCTTCACCGAGGTGCGGGTCGGTAATGCCTAAATCTGCAAAGCCTAGTTCACGCGCATATTGTTTGATTTGCCCTAGCATTAAATGGATTCGTCACTTTCCAGCTGAAGTTCGCTGATATATTTTTGTGTGGTGGCAGTAGGGAGTTTAAAGCGCATCGCAATCCACAAAATCACCAGACAAAATACAGCTAAAATGGCCATATTGGTGCTGAGGCTAAATAGGTTTTTACCGCCATAATCTCCCAGATAGGAAATCAACATGAGCCCAATAAAGTAAGGCCAGAGCCAGATAGATTCACGAAAATTTAAACTGATGCTGCGTGCAGTGGAAAAGCGAAATATCATTAAGAATACAAAGCCAATCATCAAAGCAATGCCCATTTTTGAAAGGACATCCCAGCCACTCCAATAGGCCAATAAAGTGCAAATATAAAAGCTGATAAAGGCCCATAAATGCACAAAGGGTAGTCGCAAAGGTCGGTTTTGATTTTTTGCTTGTGAGCGCAATGCCAATAAACAAATCGGCCCAATCGCATAAGTGATGGCAAACAGTGAGGTTAAAAACTCAGCCATTTCTTGCCAGCCCGGTAAGGGCGCAAATAAGCACATGCCCAAAGCAAAGTTAATGATAATCGCATTACGCGGATTGCCCTGTGGCGATATTTTTTGCACAAAGCCAGGGAGGTAACCATTTTTGCTCATGCCATATAGTGAGCGTGCAGCACTGCTACAATACATGAGGGCTGCAGCCAGAGGTGCAATCACTGCACCAAAATAAATTAACGGAATCAGCCCAGGTAAATGATCTTGCTGAATAATCGATGCAAGAGGGCTATTATTTTGTTGAAGATGCAAAGCCTGCCAGCCCTGCGCCAAATCAGCAGAGGTGAGAGAGCTTAAAAATGAAAATTGAATCAGCAAAAATAAAATCAAACAAACCATCACTGAGCCCACAATGGCGATCGGTAATGCGCGTCCAGGATTTTTAGCATTCCCTGCCATTTCAGCCGCCTGTTTAAAGCCATTAAATGCAAACACTACGCCGCCAGAACTAATAGCGCCGAGCACGCCTTTAATACCCATCGGCATAAAAGCACTTTGGCCTGGATGAATAATATGTTCAATGCTAAAAAAATACAGTAAAATCGTGGCGACGACGATGACTGGAATGACAATTTTAATGATAGTCAGCACGTTATTGCAGCGAATGAGCCACCGAATAGAGTAAGTATTAATAATCGCTACCAATAACATTAAGGCGGTCGCAGTGAGGTAGCCGATATGCGTCAAGCCACCATTGGCATTGAGCAGAGACGGTGCATAAAAGCTGGCATATTGAATCACTGCCTGTACTTCAATCGTGGTGACAGCCATATAGGATAACCAAATCATCCACGAAAACATAAAGCTCACCACTGTGCCATGAGTATATTGTGGAATGCGTGCGCTAGAGCCCGTAATCGGTAGCATGGCACAGATTTCTGCAAACACAAAGGCTACAATAATGATAAAAAAGCCGCCGATGATCCACGATAAACTAGCCGCAGGCCCGGCAGCAACAGACGTATAGTAAGCACCAAACAGCCAGCCTGATCCAATGATAGCCGAGACCGATGTGAGTAATAAACCAAAACTTGAAATGTTACGCTTCATGAAGAATTCCCTGAGTCATTAAAATCTGATTTCATTTAAGCAGCTTCGCCTCTAAAAAGCAATTAGAGGTGATTTCTTTTACTTCTAATTTTATTTTTATGATATAGTATTCTGCATCGATATAGCTCTGGTGTTGCGATGATTACTGCGTTCTTAAATCGACTTTGGTATCAAGGGAGGCCTCGATGGTTGATGTATTTGCTGTGGCCGCTGTCTCTTATTTATCGCTGCATTTGCCTTGGACGCGCATTACCTTATCGTTATTTTTATAGAGTGCCACATTGGCCTGTGCCGATTATTGTTATTGGCAATTTAACGGTAGGAGGAACGGGTAAAACACCTGTGGTTATGGGTTTGCTGGCATTCTTAAAAAGTAAGAATCTACGTGTAGCTGTGATTGCAAGAGGATATAAAAGTCAGGCAGAGTATGCGCAGGCCCCGGTGTTGATTAGTGAAGAGAGTAGTGCTGTGGATGTAGGGGATGAGGCTTTGCTGATTTTTAAAGAAATGCAAGTGCCGGTGTCGGTTCATCATCAGAGGGTGCGAGCAGTGCAGGCTTTATTAGCAGCGCATCCTGATTTGGATGTGATCTTGAGCGATGATGGCTTGCAGCATTTAAAGTTGCCGCGCGAGCTGGAGATTGTGGTGGTTGATGGTCAGCGTCAACT
>CAXNIG010000136.1:0-3405 GCA_964202445.1 Pseudomonadota bacterium | reverse complement strand
AAACTCATCCGTTACTTCAAAAGCAGGATCGATTAAAATTAAGCCCCGACGAGGCGTAGGCGGCAACAAAGCGCGCAAACTTTGATAGGCATCTTGATGGAAGGTTAATACTTGTCGATCTCGTGAAAACAGGGCTTGTAGGGATGTATAGTCTTGTAAATGCAATTCTGTTAAAGCCATGCGATCTCCTGGGCGCATCAGCTTTCTGACCAGCATGGGCGACCCCGGATAATCTGCAGGTGATCCTTGGCAAGCCTTAACCACAGCAAGGTAATCTATGAGCTCAGCAGGGATGCGCGCTAAAGATTGTAAGCGCTTAATCCCCGCATCGGCCTCTCGAGTTTTCATGGCGGCAACACTCGATAAATCGTACATGCCGCGCCCTGCATGGGTATCCAAATAAAAAAAAGGCTTCTCTTTTTGCTTGAGGCTTTTAATCAGCTCAACCAAAATGAAATGCTTTAACACATCTGCAAAATTACCCGCGTGATAGACATGTCTATAGTTCAAACCCCAGCCCCTTTTTATCATTATTGCGTGCGCATTCTAGCAATTTTACAGCAGCTAGGCTACAATAAGTGATTATTAAATAATGTTGGCAACGTTGTTATGGCGAATCTACTGGTCCTGCATGGTCCTAATCTGAATTTATTAGGACAGCGCGAACCTGATATTTATGGTACAACCAATCTGGATGAGATCAATCGACATCTACAGGATTCTGCTATTGCAATGGGCCATCAAGTGGCTTGCTTTCAATCTAATGCGGAGCATGAATTAATTGATGCCATTCATCAGTCGATGGGGAAGGTTGATTTTATCATTATCAATCCAGCGGCTTTTACCCATACCAGTATTGCCTTACGCGATGCGTTGGCTGCAGCAAATATTCCCTTTATTGAAGTGCATCTTAGCAATGTATTTAAGCGTGAGACCTTCAGGCAGCACTCCTATTTCAGTGATTTAGCAGTGGGCGTGATTTCAGGTTTGGGCAGCTTAGGCTATGAGCTCGCTCTTCAGGCTGCAACGGTCTATTGTAATGACACTATTTCCCATTAAATATTTTTATAAAATAAGAGGTATAAAACAATGAATATCAGTGATTTAGAAAAGTTAATTGCGCTAATGGAAACATCCAGCTTAACGGAAATTGAATTGGGTGAAGGCAAAGATAAAATTAAGCTCAGCCGTCAATCCACCTCAGTGAGCGCGCCTCATCAACAAACACATTATGTGCAGATGCCCGCTCATGCGCCTACCCCAGCAGCCAATGCCGCCCCCCTTGCTGCAGAACCTAGCCAGCCTGAAGGCCATATTGTAAAAGCACCTATGGTTGGCACAGCCTATCTTGCGCCCTCTCCTGATGCGCCTCCTTTTGTTAAAGTGGGCCAAAGCGTTAAAGTGGGTGATCCTCTTTGTATCATTGAAGCCATGAAGATGATGAATCGCATTGAGTCTGATAAAGCAGGTGTGATCAGCATGGTCTTGATTGAAGCAGGCAAGCCTGTTGAGTTTGATCAACCTTTATTTATTATTGTCTAAGTAGGATAAAACGCATGATCAAGAAGATTTTAATTGCTAACCGCGGCGAAATTGCCTTACGGATTTTACGTGCTTGTAGAGAACTAGGCATTAAAACAGTTGCGGTGCATTCTACTGCGGACCGTCAACTCAAGCATGTGCTGCTTGCCGATGAGTCTGTTTGCATCGGCCCAGCCCCCTCTAAAGAAAGCTATTTAAATGTTCCACGCATTATTGCTGCAGCGGAGGTGACTCATGCGGTGGCAATTCACCCAGGCTATGGATTTTTATCTGAAAATGCAGACTTTGCAGAGCGTGTGGAAAAAAGTGGTTTCATTTTTATCGGCCCTCGCGCAGAAAATATTCGCAAAATGGGTGATAAAGTTGAAGCTATTAAAACCATGAAAAAACTGGGCGTCCCTTGTGTTCCTGGTTCTGATGGCCCCCTGGATGCGGATCGCGAACGTAATTTAAAAATAGCTGAAAAAATTGGTTATCCCGTTATTATTAAAGCCTCCGGTGGAGGAGGTGGACGGGGCATGCGTATTGTGCGGAAGAAAGATGATTTACTAGAGTCTATTCAGCTCACCAAATCAGAAGCCCTCGCGGCGTTTGGCAATGCCATGGTTTATATGGAAAAATTTTTAGAAAATCCACGGCATATCGAAATTCAAATTATGGGAGATGGCGCAGGCCATGCTGTTCATCTAGGTGAACGTGATTGCTCTATGCAGCGCCGTCACCAGAAAGTTGTGGAGGAGGCCCCTGCCCCTGGAATTTCAGATGATCAACGCAAAAAAATTGGTGGCATCTGCGTAAAAGCCTGTGAAAAAATGAAATATCGCGGCGCCGGAACCTTCGAGTTTTTATTTGAAAACGGGCATTTTTATTTTATTGAAATGAATACCCGTGTTCAGGTTGAACATCCTGTTACCGAATTTATTACCGGTGCAGACATTGTCAAAGAGCAGATTCGTATTGCAGCCGGCCTGCCGCTTTCGCTCAAACAAAAAGATATTGAATTTCGAGGCCATGCGATTGAATGCCGGATTAATGCCGAAGACCCGGAAACCTTTATTCCTTCTCCCGGCACGATTCAACTGTATCATCCGCCAGGCGGCCCAGGGATTCGCGTTGACTCGCATATTTATGCCAGTTATAAAGTCCCCCCTCATTATGACTCGATGATTGCGAAAGTCATTGCTTATGGCGATACCCGGGAAGTCGCGATTAATCGCATGAAAAATGCTTTGAATGAATTGGTCATTGATGGCATCAAAACGAACATTGCCTTACATAAAAAGATTTTGAATGATCCAGGCTTTATCAAAGGCGGCACTAATATTCACTATCTGGAAAATGAGATTTTGAAGAAAGCTCATTCTTCATGAGTCTGGGCCTATATATTCACTTTCCCTGGTGTGTCAAAAAGTGTCCGTATTGTGACTTTAATTCTCATCGTCAGCCAGAGATACTGCCCAAAGCAGCGTATATTCAAGCTTTGATTCAAGACTTTAGGCGGGATTATGCTTTAGTAAAGGGCAGAAAAATTACCAGTATTTTTATGGGTGGAGGGACCCCGAGTCTGTTTCATGCGGAAGATTTGGCCCCCTTGTTTGCTGAGATTTATCCCTATTGTGATTCCAATATTGAAATCACCTTGGAGGCCAACCCTGGCACGATTGAACATGGCCAGTTTGCAGATTACTTTGCTTTGGGCATTAATAGAATTTCACTGGGTGTACAGAGCTTTAATCCTGAGCATCTTAAAAAACTAGGCCGCATTCATCATCAGGCAGATATTTTTACATCCGTTGCAGAAATTAAAGCTGCTGGGTTTAAAAATTTTAATTTAGACTTAATGCATGGCCTGCCGAATCAATC
>CAXNIG010000135.1:0-3415 GCA_964202445.1 Pseudomonadota bacterium | reverse complement strand
AAGGTTTTTTTAGATCAATATTTGGGGGAAATGGCATGAGTCAGCAGATTGACTTGACTGTTAAAGTCGTTGTGGTCTCAATTATTTTAACTATTTTATTGGCGGTCTCTAATACTTATTTGGCGTTAAAAGTAGGGCTGTTAACGGCGGCTTCGATTCCTGCAGCAATCATGTCGATGGGGATCATGCGTTTTTTTAAAGAAAGCACTATGTTTGAACATAATCTGGTGCAAACCGCCGCATCTAGCGGTGAGGCAATTGCAGGGGGCATTGGTTATACTTTGCCTGCCTTGATTATTATTGGTTTTATTCATTCCTTTAATTATATCGATACAGTGGCAATTGCCTTTATTGGTGGGGTGATTGGTGTGCTGTTTTCAGCTTTGATCAGAAGGCCTTTGTTGAATGATCCAAGCTTGCGATTTCCTGAGGCCCAAGCAATTAGTGAGGTCTTGAAGTTAAAAGAAAAACAAGCGCTGGGGTTTAAGGCAATGCTGTTTGGTGCACTTGCGGCTGCCCTAGTCGAATTTTGTCAGTCGACAGGGATGATGTTTGCAGGCGGAATTCATTTTTCCTGGATGGGTGCCAGTTTATTTGGTCTAGGCCTGGGATTGTCTCCCGCCTTAATTGGAGCGGGCTATATTGTGGGTGCGCGAGTGGGATTGTCAATTTTTATCGGGGTCGTGCTGTCTTATTTAATGATCTTGCCAGGCTTAAGTCATGGGGCTGTTTTGTCGGGTAGTTCGGCTGATTTTTTTGATACCCATTATGCTATGAGTATGCGTTATGTGGGGGTGGGTGGAATGTTATGTGCCGCAGCTTTGACCTTATTGCGCTTGTTAAAACCGCTGTGCCAAAATGTGACAAAAACATTGGCGCGATTGAATCAGTCACAGGTTTTACCGATTCATGAGCAGGATCTATCACATAAAACCATTGGTTTTGGCCTGAGTGCTTGTCTTTTGGTTTTGGCTATTTTGTTTGCGCATTTATTTGATTTAACTCCCTTGGGCTTTGGGATGGGGATGCAAGGGTTTGCCTTGTTCGCCAGTTTACTCTTTATATTTGGTCTTGGTTTTGTTGTGGCGATTGTCTCCGGGTATTTTTCGGGATTAGTGGGGGTGTCGGCAAGTCCAGGGTCCTCGATTCTCATTGCGGTTTTAATTTTTGCTGGGCTGCTTACGCATGCGATTCTGGCTTTAAATGGCCTGGTGCTTAGTCCGGCAGAACATCTATTGGGCGAGGCAATGACCATTGTTATCGCCAGCGTCATGATGCAAATTGCCTGTATTGCCAATGATACAATGCAGGATTTAAAAGTTGGGCAGATGATTGGGGCCAGTCCGCGTAAACAGCAAATGATGTTGATTTTGGGTGCTTTGATTGCGAGCTTGGTGGTGCCTGCGGTGATGCAGGTATTGTACGCTGCTTATGGCATTGCTGGTCATATGCCACGGCCGATGATGGACCTGAGTCAATCTTTGGCTGCACCGCCTGCTGCGATTATTGCTGCGTTGACTGCAACGATTTTTAATGGGGTCATTCCGGTTAAACTTCTTGCGATGGGTGCTGGAGCAGTGTTGGTGTTGGTTGGCATTCAGCATTTCATTTTAAAACGATTTGCGATTGAATTGTCATTGATTGCTGTTGGAATTGGAATGTACTTGCCCTTGTCTAGTTCTACGCCATTGATTATCGGTTCTCTTTTAAGTCTCTGGGCCTTGAAACGCTCTAAAATTTTGTTGGCTTGTGGCTTGGTTACGGGCGCCACTTTGATGGATGTTCTGCTTGCTGTTCCCATTGCTTTAAATCCTCAGGGGCAGGCTTTGAGTTTTGTTGTTGCTGCTCCATTTAGCTTTACTTTAGCGGCTCTAGCTTTGTTGGCAATGCTCTGGGCATTTATATTTGTTTAAATGGTACAAATGGTTTAAAATAGAAGCACAGTGATTTTTTGGAGGGATATTTATGCATCAGCAAGATTGGCGCGTGTTTGATCCGGATCTTGATCAAGCTATTCTTCAGGAAAAAGTGCGTCAGGAAAACCATCTTGAATTAATTGCCTCTGAAAACTATGCGTCTCAAGGCATTATGGATATTCAGGGCTCAGTGCTTACGAATAAATATGCTGAAGGGTACCCTGGGAAGCGCTATTATGGGGGCTGCGAATTTGTGGATATCGCAGAGAATCTAGCGATTGATCGCGTTAAAAAATTATTTGCTGCCGATTATGCCAATGTGCAGCCGCACTCAGGCTCGCAGGCTAATGCTGCGGTGATGATGGCCTTGCTTAATCCCGGTGATACTTTTTTGGGCTTGTCATTGGATCAGGGAGGGCATTTGACGCATGGTTGTAAGGCAAATTTTTCCGGCAAATTATTTAATGCAATCCCCTATGGCATTCATGCGGACACTGGTTTACTTGATTATGATCAACTACGTGCGTTGGCAAAACAGCATCGGCCTAAATTAATTATCGGCGGTTTTTCAGCATATTCTCGGGTGATGGACTGGGCGATTTTTCGTGAGATTGCGGATGAAGTCGGTGCATTATTGATGATCGACATGGCGCATGTTGCCGGGTTAGTGGCGGCAGGTCTGTATCCAAACCCCCTCCCTTTTGCGGATGTTGTGACGAGTACAACGCATAAAACTTTGCGTGGGCCCCGTGGCGGCTTAATTTTGTGTAAAGAAAATCCAGAGCTGCAAAAAAAGTTTAATAGCTTGGTCTTTCCGGGGACACAGGGTGGGCCTTTGATGCATGTTATTGCTGCAAAAGCCTTATGTTTTTTAGAGGCGCTGCAACCTGAATTTAAAATTTATCAAATGCAAGTCATCAACAATGCACTTGCTTTGGCTAAAGCTTTGCAAGATCAGGGGTTTGAGATTATCTCTGGCGGTACAGACAATCATTTGATGTTGGTTTCCCTGCTGAACAAAGCGCTAACAGGTAAAGTGGCCGAAGCAGCACTGGGAGAAGCTTTTATTACCGTGAATAAAAATGCGATTCCGAATGATCCGGCCTCGCCGTTTGTAACCAGTGGCATGCGTTTGGGCACGCCGGCTTTAACCACTCGTGGTATGCAAGAGCCAGAATGTCAAAAAATTGCAGCGTGGATTGCCGAAGTAATTCATCATTATGATGACCCCGCCGTGTTGATGCGCGTGCGTGAAGGAGTTAAGGCGTTATGTGCGCAGTATCCTGTTTACCCCCAATAGAAGGATTAAAATTATGGATTGCCCCTTTTGTCAGACGAATGATACCAAAGTAACCGATTCTCGTTTTGTGCCGGAAGTGAATCAAATTCGCCGTCGACGCGAATGTTTGTCCTGTCAGGAGCGGTTTACCACTTATGAAATAGCCGAGCTGAATATGCCCCGAATTATTAAGCGAGATGGCACGCGCGTCGCTTTTGAT
>CAXNIG010000134.1:0-3426 GCA_964202445.1 Pseudomonadota bacterium | reverse complement strand
GTCTTAGGCATGGTTAAAGTATTACGTAAAAAAGCAATTCTCTGGTATGCGCCAGATCAAGATTTTGGAAGGGTACGCAGTGTTTTTGTGCCCTTTTTTCATGCTCAGGCAGCAACCATTGTGGGGACTTCTGTTTTGGCAAGATTAGGCCGCGCAAATGTGATGCCTATTTTTATGCATCGCCTGCCTCATGGAGGGGGGTATCGTGTGATTACCTTCCCGATCTTAGATAATTTTCCCAGTGGCGATGACACGGCGGATACTGCGCGGGTGAATGCTTTAATTGAGGCGCATGTGCGCCAGTATCCCGAGCAGTATCTTTGGGTGCATCGTCGTTTTAAAACGCGACCTATGGGAGAGGCTTCTGTGTATGAGCCTTCCGCCTAAAAAAATACAGCAAGGGTAGGCAAAATACAATTAAGCCGCTGCCCATTAATAACTCGTATTTCAAAATGCCACCCCCTAGAATATTGCTGGGCGGAATGAATCCGACTGCAAAGCCAGTGATGCTGGTCAAGATTGCAAGGATTGACAATAGGCCGCCTGTACCCCACTTGGATGCGCCAGCTGAGAGTTTAATTGCTGCGCAAAACAGGAGGACATAATACATCAAAGCAAACTGTGAGGTTAGCGCTGACAGAAGCCAATAGGAGTTATTAATATTCGGAAAGACTAAAAACAAGCTGATTAAAAGTGAACAAATCACCCCTTGCAAAATTAAAATGCGATAAGGCATACCCTGGCGGTTTAGCACTTGTAGTTTAGGAAAAATAGCCGAGCCTTGACAGGCCACGTTTAAGCCACGCGCCAAACCAATGATCCAAGAGCAGGCAATACCTAATCCACCTAAAATAACTGCCACGCCAATCCAGGGCAATAGAAAGCCCATCTTGTCTTGATCCAGAAAAGCTTTAAAGGCAGTCATTAAGCCATTGATCAGGCCAATTTGTCCGGGGGGTAAAACCGTACAGAGTGCAAGAGAGCTAAAAATAAGTGAGGCTAAAATAATAACGCCAGCAATGCACATCGCTTTGCGATAAGTTTTTTCTGGCATTTTGACATTGCCAGCGTGCATGGCTGCTACTTCTAGGCCTAAAAGGCTAAACAGAATATTGGCAAAAAAACCAAAGTTTTGCATATCCTGACGGCTGGGCACTAAACCCGATACCGTATATTGCACTGCAGAACTGTGGCCTGATTTAAGCCAAATTGCAGCAAGTAAAATCACGAGTGCCATCGGTAAAATTGTGCCGACAATGGCGCCTACACTACTCATCCAGCTTGCTGCCTCAATGCCGCGAGTACTAATCCAGGTCATCGTCCAAAAACCAGCGAGGGATAAAGCTAGAATAAACCAGACATTGGTCTCCCATGCAGGGTGAATTAAGCTTGCAAGGGTGCTGGCAATAAAAGCAAATATAGTGGGGTACCAAATTAATTGATATACCCACTGTAGCCAGATAGAGGCAAAGCCTATTTTTTTGCCAAAAGCGGCTTCAATCCATAGATAAGAGCCACCGGTATTGGGATATTGGCTGGCAAAGCGCGAGGTGATTAAAATCAAGGGCAGAAAAAAAGTAGCCCCCGCAATCACATAAAAAGTAACAAGAGAGAGGCCGTACTGGGCTGCGATGGGAATGTTGCGGATACTGTCAACTGAAATGACTGTGATCATGATCAATTTAAATAGCCCGAGTTTGCGTTGTTGATTGGCGTTAATTGGCATTTTTTAAATTCCTATTTTGGCTGGATGCGATTGTAAATTTGCTGGTACCCACCTGTGCCCAGATGTAAGCTGCGTGCAACGCGACCAATGGTCGTGACGCTGACGCCTGTCTCCTCATGAATCTGTCGATAGGAAGTATTTTGTTTAATTAAAGGAATCACGCGCCAGCGATCATTCATCGCTTCAATTTCAGCGGGGGTGCATAAATCTTCTAGAAAAGCCTGTGCCTCAGCTGGAGTTTTAATCTGTGAAAAGGCAATAAATAAAGATTCTGCAGAGTGTTGGGTGTGTTTCATTTTATAGCCCTTCTGTATTGATGTGATAACATGGTATCACAGAATGCCTTGTGGTGCAAGAAAAAGCTTGCATTTTGCATTGAATGATATAAAATCTGTTTTTATAAAGATCAGTTAAGCGGGGCCCTATGTTAAAAGTAGAAGTAAAATCATTGGTGAAAAAGCTCAATCCCTGGTGTACTAATGCGCTGGAAGCGGCGATTGGTTTATGCATTCAGAGTGAGCATAGGGAAGTAACTGCAGCACATTGGCTCGATAAATTGCTACAAGATCAGTCCTCTGATCTGAGTTTATTATTGCAAGAAGCCGGGGTTAATTTATCTGAATTTAAACAATCTTTGCAAAAAGAGCTCAGTGATTTGCCAAAACACTTTGGGCAACGCCCCACATTTTCACCCGCTTTGCTGGAGCTGATTCAAGATGCCTGGCTTATTCATTCGGTGCACTTTGATGCAGAAAAGCTGCGCAGTAGTTCCGTATTGCTGGCCTTATTGCAGCACAATGTTTTGCAAATTAAGCCTTCTGTATTGAATGAGGTGTCTGCAACTGAAGTGCTGAAACATTGTGCGACTTGGACTGAAGGATCAATTGAATCCGTAGCCGCCAAGGAGCTTGCACTGTCTGCAGATTCTTATTTGGCAAAATTTGGTGAGGATTTAACCGCAGCAGCCCAGCAGGGCAGGCTTGATCCTGTCTTGGGGAGGGAGGCAGAAATGCGGCAAATGATTGATATTTTATCGCGACGGCGCAAACATAATCCGATTTTAGTTGGGGAAGCAGGGGTTGGCAAAACTGCATTAGTCGAGGGCCTGGCTTTAAAAGTGATTGCAGGCCAGGTGCCAGATGATTGGGTTAAAACACGTTTAATCAGTCTGGATTTAGGCTTGCTTACGGCTGGGGCTGGAGTCAAAGGTGAGTTTGAGCAACGCCTTAAAGCCATCTTGAAAGAAGTGGAGGAGTCCCCTGAGCCGATTATTTTATTTATTGATGAAGCGCATTTATTAATTGGCAGTGGAGGGGCTCAGGGTCATGATGCGGCCAATTTATTAAAACCAGCTTTGGCTCGGGGCAAAATTCGCCTCATTGCAGCAACGACTTGGAGTGAGTATAAAAAATATATCGAAAAAGATGCGGCATTAACTCGGCGCTTTCAAATGGTGAAAGTCGGGGAGCCAAGCTTGCCTGAAACGATTACCATTTTGCGAGGTCTGCGTAATGTTTTTGAGGCAGCACATCAAGTGGTTGTACGTGATGATGCGATTCAGGCCTGCGCGCATTTATCGACAAAATATTTGCCAGATCGGCAGCAGCCTGATAAGGCAATTGATCTTTTGGATACTGCCTGTGCACGGGTAAAGGTCAATCTTAAAGCCAAGCCAAGAGAGGTGGTGGATTTAGAAGAGC
>CAXNIG010000133.1:0-3437 GCA_964202445.1 Pseudomonadota bacterium | reverse complement strand
ATAGACAAATTTATATACATCGGCAGCTAAATTGACAGGGTTTTGTCAAAAATGTATTTGATTTTAAGGGTAAATGGTGCCTGAGAGAGGACTCGAACCTCCACGGATTTTACTCCACTAGTACCTGAAACTAGCGTGTCTACCAATTTCACCACCCAGGCTTTGAGGGGATGGATTCTGTCAGGGTTAGAGGGTTTTGTCAAGCCTTAATACATCTCCTGGTGCGTTGGTGGTGTTGAATATCCATTGGCTGCACCATTGCTGGAATGGCAAGTGTACCATGGAAGTTCTGCATCATCCCGTGCTGAGCAGGTGATCCAGCGTTTAACAGATTCTGCTTTGGAAATAGAAGGATGGGCATCCGGCGAATAGCGGCCTGATAAAGTGAGACATTGTGTGACAGGGGTGGTGACTCTGTTTGTTGCTTCGCTAAGCCTATCCCAAGTTGTAGAGGGCTCTTTTCTAAGCTGGTTAATGACATTTGATAAGGCATGGCTTAAGATGTCACAATTAAAAATTAGTTTTTTCATTTCCGCTTGCTGTGATGAGTCAGATTCTCTATTGGCTTCTACACGAATACTTTGAATTTTTAGATTAGCTTGCTCTAGTTTTTGGAGTAGAAGGTCATTGTCTCTTTTTTCCTGAACATAGCTCAGTTTGGCGATTGAAGCATAATTTGACAGAGCGGCGGAAAGATAAGCAATTAACGTGCTCAGGAGATCTGGATTTTGAATCAATGCAACGCCTGGAAAGCCTGTGGGCGCGGCAATAAAGAAAGAAATCAATAAGGTTGCATGGTAGCGATCACACATTTCTGTTGCTTTGATGCCTCCTCCCATAATAAAGCAAAGATTCAGAGCCATGAGACTCACCATGCCAAGATTACCAAGAGCTTCTTCATGGTGATGTAGATCAATGCCAAAAATGCCGTTGAGATTTGCTGCAGCAAATTCACTCATGGGTTTTTTTTGTGAGAGGCTGTACTGTGTCGCAATATAGCCAGAAAGGGCAACAAACCCAATTTCTAATAAGGCACGTAATAGACCTTTATCACCATTGCGTACTTCTTGGAGGGTGGTATAGAAATGTCTGGCAAGCTCAGTCAGGGTATCAATAATGCCGATACTTGACTTAAAAACCAATGCGCTGCGCAGAGCCCACATGATATAGGCGAGGGATTTATAGCCTGTAGCTGCCAGTGTGGCTGAGGCAAGAGAACTCGCAGTAATAACTGACAAGCCAGCAATGCCAGTGGTCAAAGCAAATGTGATGCCCATACTTACCGTTTTAAGTGCTGTTGTATTCCAGCAGGTGAAGCAGCCAAAGCCAGTGAGCATCGTGGTTATTTTTGCATTGAGAGCAATAAATTTTTTGCGTAAATCCTCAGGGAAGTTTCGCAGAGTTAAAAACATTTGTGCAAAATTAGAGATCGCGCTGAAAACAGAGAATACATCTGCTAGGGTATCGCCTAGATCTTCTCTGCCTTTAAAGCTTGACAATTTGCCATAGACTCCGCCAAAAAAAGCAGCGGTTCCGAATGAAAATACCTCATAGCCTGTTGGGTGAAAGCTGCCCAATTGGATGGGGGCTCTACAGCAGCCGCATGTTATAGCGTATCTAATTGCGCTGTAGCAGCGGTTGAATTTTGGTGGGTGTGTTTCTAGTTCTGATTGTTTGCCAGATATTAGTGGAGTGGATGGTGTTGGTGTATGGGGGGAGGTATCCATTGCCTCCATGATGGGTGCTTCAGCTGGACTGAGCTCTGATTGAGGTGTTTGTCCAAGCCATGCTGCAAAAATTGTTGCACCTTCAGCGGCATCACGATCAGTGACTTCTGCAGCTAAATTTTGTAATAGTGTTAGAAGTTCTGTTGAGAGTGTATCATAACTGAGTGTGCTCGAATCTGATGAGACAGCTCTTGCCGACATCAAGGTATGGGCTGAGAGGGAGGTGCGAAGAAATTGAGGTGATGTCGATGGAGGTTGTCCTGGTGAGCCGGTCAATGGCATGCCTTCTCCCTCTCCAGAGTCTGTATGCTCCCTTACAAATTCTTGAACATGGAGTCCATCTAGTATCGTTTCTCGAATGTGCTTTTGTGCGTTTGGTGGGAGATTTTTAACATTAATTGCGCCTAATGGTGATCGCGTTGCAATTTTGCCCCTTCTATCTGGCTTGCGTAAGCCAGCTGTTGTACGTCCATCTGGATTGGTTAAAATGGTGGGGCCGCGGTAACTCATAACACATCCTTTATTATAAAATTATAAATTACGATATTTTAGCCTTAAATTAAAATAAAATCAAGTTTCGCAGATGCTTGGATAAAATGCTTTAAGCTCAGCCCTCGCCTTGATATACTAGCTTATGTGTAAAATAAAGGAATTAAAATGCATGATGATCAAATAATCGCGCGGGCAGCGAGAGTGCGTTTATTGCTGTTGGATGTGGATGGTGTGCTGACGGATGGGCTTTTATACTTTGATGAGCGTCATGATGCGATGAAAACTTTTTTTACGCAGGATGGCTTGGGGATTGCGCTGTTGCGTTCGCAGGGGATCCAAATAGGCATCATTACCGGGCGTAACTCTGAGATTGTCGCTGCGCGGGCTTTGGATTTGAAAATTGATCATGTTTATCAAGGACGGTTGAATAAGTTGGCTGCGTTTGAGGAGTTGTGCGCTGCATTGTCCCTGACTCCAGATCAGGTCGCATATATGGGCGATGATATTGTGGATCTATCTATTTTAAGTCGGGTGGGGTTGGCGGCGACGGTGAAAAATCATCATCCCAGTGTGTTGCCTTATTGTCATTTTGTTTCTAAGTTTAAAGGTGGGCGTGGTGCGGTGCGTGAATTGGCGGATCTTATTTTGTCTGCGCAAGGCTTGTATGAGGTGATTGTCAAAAGTGCAGTGCAGACCGGTGAGTTATTTATCAAGGTGAGTGGTTGATGTTGAATCGTGGGGCTTTTTTTGGCATTTTTTTGATTAGCTTTTTGGTTGTGATGACCAGTTGGTACGCCGCTAAGCTGAGTATCATCGTGCCGTTTTCAGGGGCGACTTTAACTCAAATTGGCACTTTGAATCAGGGTGTGGTGGTGCAGACCAATGAACAAGGGACTGTTGAGTATCGGGGCACGGTTGTGCAGGCCAGTGAAAATGGACGCGCCGATATTGCGTTAACAGGCTTACAGTTGGTAGATTATTCCCAGTCAGTGCCCTGGACTTTGACTGCGGCCTCGGGTATGCTCACAGATCATAATAATTTATTGGAATTAGGAGGCGGCGTGAGTTTAAGTCGGCCTGCTGCTCCAAATAATCCAGCACTGGTGGTGCAGACAGATCATGCCAGTGTGGATATCCAATCTCAAACGATCAAAGGGGATGCGCTGATTACAGTGACCCAGCCTGGCACGATTAATGCGGTTCAGGGCATGGGCTTTA
>CAXNIG010000132.1:0-3447 GCA_964202445.1 Pseudomonadota bacterium | reverse complement strand
TAGAGGGGCAGACCATTCTGTAAACGAGAGGCCAAATCTTTAAGCTGAATGCAGAGCTCGGGCGCTTTGATTGTGCTCAGCAATAATAGTTTGGAAGCGGTTTTTTCTAGGTAATGATTATACAGCGAGAAGAGGGATTGCTCTTGCTCTTGGTTTGCGGGGAACAGTGTATCAAAATCATCTAAAATCAGCAGATCTGCAAAATCAAGATGCCCTAGAGCATCATAAAAACTTGGGTGCTGAGCGGATAGATAAAGGACTTTTTTGCCTTGAGCCATCTCTTGACCAGCCAGTGCTTCGGCCAAATGACTTTTGCCCGAACCTTCGGGGCCTTGCAAAAAAATAAGCCATTCCTGCTCCGGCCAATGGCGTAAGCTTGCCACAGTGAGGGCATTCTCTGCAGCATAAAAATGCTCAAAATCCAGGAGGCTTTTCGTTTCAAGTGGTAGAATAAGTTGTGTCATGGAGCTATCTTACTCGAGATCGGGATTGAAAGTAAATCAGCGAGGGCGTACCATGGTCAAGTGTAAAATCAATCGGGTCATGTCAATGAGAAAATTAAGTGTTTTATTGAGTATTCTAGGAATGAGTGCGAGCTTGTATGCAAACCCAGGCTTGATCCAAATTGTGGCGGCTGAAAATTTTTATGGCAGTGTGGCGCAAAACATTGGTGCGCCTTATGTGCAGGTTACCTCGGTGTTAAATAATCCAGTTGCTGATCCACATAGTTTTAGCGCAGGCGCAGATGTTGCCAAAGCAGTAGATAAAGCGAATATTGTCATTGAAAATGGTGCAGGCTATGATGTGTGGATGGATCGTCTGTATCAAGCAAGCTCTAAAAAAGCCGTCTTAATCAATGTGGGCAATATCATGAATGTATTGCCTAGCCAAAATCCCCATATTTGGTACGCTCCCCAAACCATGCCGGCCTTTGCCCAAGCTTTAACATTACGGCTCTCTGCCTTAGATCCTGCTCATGCGAGTGAATATCAAAAAAATCTGAGCTATTTTTTACAGCGAGCAAATCTCTTTAATTTTCGTGTTACCAAAGTGCGACGCCAAGTAACGGGTGAGTCGATGACCGCAACCGAGCCAGTTTTTGATAATTTGGCAACGGCATTAGGGCTGAAAATTTTAAATATGCCTCTTCAATGGAAAGTCATGAATGGGGTGCCTTTGAGCCCTCAGGAAATCATTGCTTTTGAGGCCAGCTTAAGCGCGCATCAAGTCAAAGTATTGGTTTATAATAATCAAGTGGTTGATCCGGTTGTGGAGCAGTTTAAAGCGATTGCGCAACAAAATAATATTCCGGTGATTGGAGTGTCTGAGTTGATGCCCGCCAATACGACTTATTATCACTGGATGCATCAAAACTTAGAGAATGTGGCTCATGCACTGGGGGTGAAGGCATGATTGGGATTGACCATCTCAGTCTTAACGTGTCTCATCCGGATAAAGTCTTATTTTCTGATTTTTCGGCGCAGATTACACCGGGAGAGCGCATTGGTATTTTTGGCCCAAATGGTGCGGGCAAGAGTACGTTTTTAAAAGCCTTGCTGGGTTTGTTTCTGCCTGCACAGGGGCAGATTAAGATTGATAAAAAAACGATTGCTTATCTACCCCAGGAAATGGATCCTTTAGCGATTGATTATTCGGTTGCAGGATTTTTAAAAGTAGTGTGGCGTGGCTCGCATTGGGGCTTGCCGACTATCGGTTCAGTTCAACACGAAATTGAAGCGGCTTTGCAAAAAGTAGATGCGCTTCCTTTACAGAATACGCTGTTAAAAAACTTATCGGGTGGTGAACGTAAGCGGGTGATGCTGGCAGCTGTCTTGATGGGAGAGCCGGCGATTTTATTGCTGGATGAGCCCCTGGCTAATTTAGACCCCTATTTTCAAAAAGAACTGCTCCTGCTGATTGATCAATTGCATCAACGTCTTAAATTAACGATTTTGATTACGGCCCATGATTTTAATCCGCTCCTGCCTTATTTGGATCGCGTGATGTTTATTGGCAAAGAAAAAGCGCTACTCGATACGCCTGAGCAAGTTATTAATACCGAGACCTTAAGTGCGCTATATCAAACACCCTTAGATGTGGTTGAGTTTAAAGGGCGCAAATGGGTGTTGGCTGGGGGTCAACAGGTTTTTTTACAAACCGAACATTGTCATGGAGGCGCGTGTGTTTCAGTATGAATTTATGCAGCATGCGTTGATAGCCATTGTTTTAGCGGGGCTTATTGCGGGCTTAGTGGGTTATATCACGCTATTGCGGCGTCTGGCTTTTGCGGCGCATGGTTTGGGGCATATTAGTTTTACTGGGGCGACACTGGCTTTGCTCTTGCAGGTTTCGCCCATTCTAGGGCAGTTTGCGGCGACCCTTTTGGCGGGTTTGATGATGGGAGTTTTGGGTGAAAACTTACAAAAAAGAGATATGGCCGTGGCCATGGTCCTGTCTTTGATGTTGGGATTGGGGATGTTATTTTTGCATTATCAAACTGCTTCGGCGAATGCTGCAACTTCATTGCTATTTGGTAATGTGCTGGGCGTCTCTGTGATGGATCTCAACGCAATGGCCATTGCAGCAGGATTCATTATGTTGGTTTTATTCAGCATTCTGCGGCCTTTGGTTTTTGCCTCGCTTACCCCTGCTTTATCTGAGGCAAAGGGTGTGCCAAATCAGGGCTTGGGTATTTTATTTCTCTTGCTTCTGGCCTTGGCGGTGACCTTAATTAGTCAAATTGTTGGGGCATTATTGGTTTTCGTTTTACTCGTTGGCCCCGCTGCCATGAGCATCCAACTCGTGCATCGCCTTTGGCCTGGGCTGCTTCTGAGTATGGCTTTGTCTGTTGCTTTTTCTATTGCGGCGTTAGGATTATCTTTTTACAGTAATTGGCCCGTTTCTGTTTGGCTGACAATATTAGTCTTTGTAGGCTATAGCTTGGTTTGCCTGGTGAAAAGATGAGGCTTGCTTTAATTCATCATCAATTAGCGACCGGTGGTGGGATGGAAAGCTATTTGCTGGAATTGATTGATGCTGCTCATGCGGCGGGGCATCAGATCGATCTGTTTGTCATGAAGCGCGACCCCCACATCATTTTGCCTGAAGGGGTTGAAGTCAGGGTGATTCCAAGCTTAGTTTATCCGCGCTTTTTACGTAAATATTGCTTTGCAAGAAAATTAAAAAAAATCTTACTGGACTCTGCATGCCAAAGCTATGATCGAGTGATTTCGACGACGCGTTCTTTTTCGCAAGATATTCTCATTACGGGAGGGACCCATCGCGGATATATGCGGGCTTGTAAACGTCATGGTTGGCGTGATTATGTCGAAGCTTTTTTAGAGGCACGTGCCTATCAAAGTGCAAAAAAAATCATCGCACATTCCCCTGCATTACAATCTGAATTGATTAATTTATATGGCATTGCGGCTCATAAAATAACGATGT
>CAXNIG010000131.1:0-3449 GCA_964202445.1 Pseudomonadota bacterium | reverse complement strand
CGCCACCGATATTGACGCGTTTTAGATTGACGAGGCCGACTTCAGCGGTGGATTTCACATGTGTGCCCCCGCAGGAGACTTTGGAGAATCCTTCTATTTCCCAATAGCGGCGCTGGGTTGCCTCATCGGTATAGCCTTTTTTGATGGGGAGATCCCGCTCGATAATCTGGTTGTACTCGGCAAGAATTTCCGGAAAATGGCTTGAAATATTTTGGCTGTGAAAGAAATCAATGCGCGATTTTTCTTCTGAGATATGGGCACCAATTTTTTCTAAATTCAGCTTATGGGTGACGATTTCCAAAATCAGCTCTGCGGCAAAATGCAGGCGCATCAATTTGTAGCGGCGTTTCCAGTCGATTGCCATGGGGACGGGATCGCCTGCTTTTAGAGTGTGGTCAGCAGGGAGGGTGTAATAAATCAGGTTGCCAACGATCTCTGAGCTGAGAATCGGAAAGCCACCAATCTGACCGGCATCACTTTCTTGCCCGCCACAAAATGAAAAGGCGATGGTTTCGTCCAGTAAAACGCGGTCGCCATCAACGGAAGTGACGTTGGTGTTGAGTTCGGTTTGGTAGGGGTTTTCCCAAAAGACTTTTTTCATAGCAGATGATTTGTACTTTGATTTGGAGATTGTATCCTTTTTTCGTGACGGAGTAACCATTGTTTGCGAGGGACTCCGGTTTGAGACCTATCGCCAGATGTTTCAAGATCCTGATTTTATCAGGTGTTATTGTGATGCCAGTAAATTTTAAACAACGACAGCAAGCCCTTTCTTAAAAATCAGGTTCAGGAGTTTAAGTGCCGCACCGCTGGGTTGCTTGTCGCCGATCTCCCAATGCTTGACAGTCGAGGGGCTAACATTCAGAGCGCGAGCCAAAACAGGCTGACTGATTTTTTCACGTGCACGCAGTGTTTTGATTTCCGCTGGTGTTAAGTTTTCAACAGCGGGCAGGCACAAAGCATCAAATTGACGCATGGTCATTTTGTTGACGACACCTGCATTATGCAGATCTTTTATCGTTTCATGTGCGACGCTTAATAAACTTTTATCCATTTTCTGTAATCTCCGTTATGGCTTTTGAACTCAAGGCCTGGTTTATTTCTGCATCATTAAAGGCAAGTAATAGTTTAGCTAACTCTTTGTAAACTGATAATTCATCCTGGCTAATATTGGCCTGTTTGTTTTTAGCAAAGCCATAAACAAAAAAAGCTTTATCGTCCTTTCTAAATGCCAGAATGGTTCGCAGGCCTCCGCTTTTGCCTTTTCCTGGAATTGCGATACGCTTTTTGTATAAGTATCCGCCCAAATTTGCTTCGTACTGACCTGCCTCTATATCATGAACTGCTGTGCATAAGATTTCGTCTGAGAGGTCAGATTTATGGGCCCATTGATCGAATAACTTAGTTTTAAAAATGCGCATCTTAATTCGCATGTAAATGATTGGAATAGATAAAGTATATCACCTGGGGACATATTTTGCAAGGATGATATGTTAATCCACCCAAAGCCTTGCCAGAGATTGTAAAACATGTCGGTGAAGAATTTTTCTGCATTCCTTTTATTTGTTCCTTTCATGATTTCATTCTCTCTAAAGTTTGGTAAGATCATGATAGTGAATTTAAACCCTTTTGCCGCCGAAAATCAGGCATTGATTTTTTTTGTGTATTGAATTGGAGTGTTGTGAAATGTCGGAAATAAAAGAGCGTTGTTTTGGGAATAAGCCAGGCCAAACCCTGTATGCACAGTATCATGATGAAGAATGGGGGATTCCCGTGCATGATGATCGACATTTATTTGAGATGCTGATTTTGGAAGGGGCGCAGGCAGGTTTGAGTTGGGAGACGATTTTAAAGCGGCGAGAGGCCTATCGGGCTGCGTTTCACCATTTTGATCCTGTGAAAGTCGCTGCCATGACGGATCAAGATTTGATGGGGCTTTGTCAGGATATCCGCATTATTCGTAATCGCTTAAAGATTTTTGCCGCACGCCAAAATGCGCAAGTTTTTTTGCAGATTCAAAAAGAATTTGGCAGCTTTGATGCCTATTTATGGGGCTTTGTGGATGGCGTACCGCTGGAAAATCACTGGCATTGGTTTGAGGTGCCCGTCACGACTCCAGAGAGCGATGCCTTGTCGAAGGATTTGAAAAAACGGGGCATGAAATTTGTAGGTTCAACAATTATTTATGCTTTTATGCAGGCGGTGGGTATGGTCAATGACCATTCTATTCATTGTTGGCGTTATAAAAATAGGGGGTAATCGATGCTCAATGAGGTTTATCTTCATTATAAAAAAGGCTATTTGTACGAAGTCATTTAAGGGTAGCGAATGAAGATCAAGTGGCGCCAGCGAAAGGCTTGGATGTCCATGGATACCATGATGTTGAGTTAATCCTCTCAATCGAATAGAATGGGTTATTTGAGTTATGATGATAATTTATGAGCACTTATCAGCCCCCATTTACGATTACGCCAGAGATTCTGGATCTGGTGGCGAGAATCAGTGAGATGTTAGGGCGCTGGTCTGCTTCAATGTCAGGTAGCTTATCCCCACAATTACGTCGGACCAATCGTATCTTGACGATTCAGGCTTCGCTGGCTATTGAAAATAATACTTTAAGCATTGAAGCAGTAACGGATATCCTGGAAGGAAAGCGTGTTTTGGGCCTGCCTCGCGAAATTCAAGAAGTACGTAATGCATTTGCGACATATGATGCTATGGCAAATTGGATTCCTGATTCTATCGAGAATTTATTAGCTGCGCATGAATTATTGATGGCGGGTTTGGTTGATCAAGCGGGGCAGTTTCGGTCAGGTGGTGTGGGAATCTATCGTAATAAAATGGTGGTGCATATGCCTCCCCCGGCAAGCCGAGTAAAAATTTTGATGTCTGATTTATTGGCTTGGCTTGCTACAACGACGATTCATCCTCTTGTCGCCAGTTGTGTATTTCACTATGAGTTTGAGTTTATTCATCCGTTTGAAGATGGAAATGGTCGCATGGGACGTTTATGGCAAACCCTGATTTTAAAATCCTGGCAACCTATTTTAGCCTATCTTCCAGTAGAGACTGTAATCCGCGATCAGCAAGAAGCTTATTATGCAGCACTGTCAGCCTCAGATCAGGCATCAGATGCAACGGTTTTTGTTGAGTTCATGCTGAAGGCTTTATATCAGGCGATGCAAGAAAGTTCGGTGAAAGGTTCGGTAAAAAGTTCGGAGAAAACCGAAGAGCGTATTTTAGTGTTGTTAAATGAGAATCATCACCTGGCGATTGTGGAACTTGCAGAAATTTTAAAACTCTCCACCCGTGCGGTTGAAAAGCAAATTGATAAACTCAAAAAACAAGGGCGTTTAGAGCGTGTTGGGCCTGCTAAGGGTGGGGTGTGGAATGTTTTATTGGCGCGCGTTTAAAAGGATTATAGAGTCAACAATTATTTATGCTTTTAT
>CAXNIG010000130.1:0-3456 GCA_964202445.1 Pseudomonadota bacterium | reverse complement strand
GGCACCCAATCCAACTGGAAGAAATCTGGGTGGAGCATCGCTAAAGGCAGTATTAAATGCGGTAAATAATTCAGCGGTTGTCCCTTCAAATTTACTGCCACTATCCGCTCCATCTGATACAAGAACAACAGTCGTATGACCTGTAAATGTTCTTGCAATGCTAGAGTCAGTAGCGGGGGCATCTTGACTTGGAGCCAATCCAGGGACTGCAGAGACCGATAATATAGCATCTCTCAATAAAGTTGCGGCTTCCGTTTTTAAATCTTCTACTCTAGCATGAAAACTTGCCGCTAAAGCTAATTTTGGCTGAGCAATAAGAAGGGGCTTAATTTCAGTTGAGAAAGTAGTGAGTGATATGAGATCATCATCTGCTAAGGCATCAAATGTTTGATGCAGCACAGTTTTAGCAGCTTCAATACCAAGACCAGCCATGCTTCCACTCACATCGACCAAAAACATAATATGTTTTGGCTCCCTGGGTGTGGTGTTTTGAATGTAAATTTCGGGACATACAAATACAGAAGATGGGTCTATTGGACTTGCAAAATAACTAACTCGCACTCCAACAGATATGTTATTTCCATTTGCTTCAGCATTGATTAATGTGGAAACTTCGAGTGGTGCTTGAGACGGGGATACAGCTTCGTCAGCTCCTGTTGTTTCTCTAGCAGTGACTGTTGAGGATGCCGCAGGGAGTTCTGACATCCCCACAACAACAGGTGATAAAACTCGAGAAGGCGCTATAGCCGGAATGCTAGGCAGGGTTAACCTAAATGCACCACCTGTTGTGATACCTGAGGCAGCAGCAGTTGTTGGCTCTCTTAATGCATTTAAAGTAGCGCTCAAGCCAGCCAAGCCATCTAAATAAATCCCCATCAGCATTGTTCGTCTTTCAGAGCGAGTTCTTAACGCGGTTGCAAAAGTTTGCACTTGAGCCAAGCTGGTATCAGGAAAACTATTTAGAAAAGCGGTGAATGCAGATGCTAGCTCGCCAGATTTATGTGCATGCTTAGCAAAAGAAGGTTCTCTCAAGAAATTAGCTAATTCAAATAAGGCTTTCTGACGAAAATCGGTTGCTGAGTCTGGCAGATGACCCACTAATGCTTTACCGCTGGTCAATGCGGTTGTAATGGCCACTATGAAATCAGCATAGGGATTAACTGTTGTAGAAGAAATCAATTTTTGCTCCTTGAGATTATGAAATTAAAATGACATTATATATATAAAAATTATATAAGTCAAGTGAATGTATGTAAACTCCTTCTCCAAATATAAAAGAGAATCATCTATTAAAAGCTTGCAGCATCAGGCCTCTATATCTTTTAAATTCTTATCCTCTTTATTAAATCAGATTATTCATGTGTAGGCCCTGACTATCAGATAAAACCATTCGGATTATAAATCCTTTTATGCTAGAATAAGCGTTTTTAATCAGCAGGGATTTTATATGAAAAAATCAGAACTCGCCAATGCTATTCGGGCTTTAAGCATGGATGCAGTCGAGCAAGCAAAATCAGGTCATCCAGGCATGCCAATGGGAATGGCGGATATTGCCACTGTGTTATGGACTGAGTTTTTGCAGCATAATCCTGCTAACCCTCATTGGATTAATCGCGATCGCTTTGTACTGTCTAATGGCCATGGCTCCATGCTGCTTTATAGCTTATTGCATTTGACCGGCTATGATCTTTCGATTGAGGATCTTAAAGCATTTCGGCAACTACATAGCAAAACGCCAGGGCATCCAGAGCTAGGCTATGCACCTGGTGTTGAGACTACAACCGGCCCATTGGGTCAGGGCCTGGCAAATGCTGTGGGCATGGCTTTGGCAGAAAAAATTCTTGCTGCACAATTTAATCAAGCTACCCTGCCGCTCATTAATCATCACACCTATGTCTTTATGGGGGATGGCTGCTTAATGGAAGGCATCTCGCATGAGGCTGCGTCTTTGGCAGGAACCTGGAAATTAAATAAGCTCATTGCGTTTTGGGATGATAATGGCATTTCAATTGATGGGGAAGTCGAAGGCTGGTTTACCGATAACACCCCACAACGTTTTGAATCCTATGGCTGGAATGTGCTTCAGTCTGTTGATGGGCATAATCCAGATGCGATTCGTCAAGCCATTCTGCAAGCACAAAAAAGTGATCGCCCTACTTTAATTTGCTGCAAAACCACGATTGGCTTTGGCTCACCCAACAAAGAAGGCAAAGAGTCTTGTCATGGCTCGCCATTGGGTGCAGATGAAATTACTTTGACCCGCCAACAACTAGGCTGGAATCATGCCCCCTTTGTGATTCCGAGCCATATTTATCAAGCTTTTGATGCCCATGAAGCAGGGGAAAAACGAGAGCAGACATGGCAGAATCTCTTTGCTCAATATCAACAGGCACACCCCGATTTAGCCACTGAATTATTGCGTCGTATCAAAGGCGATTTACCCCAAGCCATGATGGATTTAATTCAAAGCCAGATTCAAACTTTAAATACGCAAAAACCTAATATCGCCACGCGCAAAGCCTCACAAGAAGCTTTAAATTTACTGGGGCCTGTGATACCAGAATTTTTAGGTGGATCCGCTGATTTAGCAGGCTCTAATCTCACTTTCTGGAAAGGCGCAGGCTCAATTTTGCATGATGATTTTCACGGCAATTATTTGTATTACGGTGTACGCGAATTTGGCATGAGTGCAATTGCCAATGGTCTCGCTTTGCATCGAGGCTTTATCCCCTATGTTGCAACCTTTTTAGTCTTCACTGATTATGCACGCAATGCGATTCGTATGTCTGCGATTATGAAGCAACGGGTGATCTATGTCATGACCCATGACTCCATTGGTTTGGGGGAAGATGGCCCCACACATCAACCGATTGAACAGGTGAGCAGTCTGCGCTTAATTCCTAATCTGGCTGTGTGGCGCCCCTGCGATGCAACTGAAACTTTAATCGCTTGGCAAGCCGCCTTACAAAATACAAGTGGCCCCAGTCTATTGGCCTTATCCAGACAAAACTTGCCCACCTACTCGCGTAGTGCCGCACAGATCGCTGGTATTGCTCAAGGCGGTTATATTCTAGCAGCTCAGCCAGGCGCAACTTTAAATCTGATTGCCACTGGCTCTGAAGTCAATTTGATTATGCAAGCACAGCAAGCGCTACAGGAAAAAGGACTGCTGGCGAATGTCATTTCTATTCCATGCTTAGAGTTATTTATGCGTCAAGATCCTGCTTATCAAGCCCAGGTTTTACAAAATTTACCTATGCTCGTTGTTGAAGCAGGCTCAACAGGATTGTGGTACAAGCTGGTGCGGGGTCAGGGAGAAGTACTGGGCATAGACTGTTTTGGTGAATCCGCGAAAGCAGAAGATTTATTTCAACACTTTAATCTCACCGTCACGGCGATTGTAAAAGCCAGCCATGCTCTTGTAGCAAAAGAGTAGTGCAATGCTCAAAAAATTAG
>CAXNIG010000129.1:0-3464 GCA_964202445.1 Pseudomonadota bacterium | reverse complement strand
CAGCTTACGCATTCTCACCCAATTAAAACACGAACAAGAGCCTATTTTGATCCTCTGGGTTTTATCGAAAGAAGTCAAAACACTCCTCCAAATTCACACGCAAAAAAATCAAATGCCCCTGCACCAACTCTATCGCAATTTAGGCATCTGGGAAAAACGCCAACAAGAAGTAGAATCAGCCCTCAAGCGCTTATCTCTCAAGACCCTCTATCAATGCCTCGAAAAATGCGCCGACATCGACCTCATCTGCAAAGGCCTCAAAGATGGCAATGTCTGGTTTGCTTTGAAGCAATTGGTTGTGACTATGACAGCCTAATCAAATGACTGGACTCTGATTATTCAAGATGATCTAGCAAGCGATAACTGATACTACGGCCACCACCAGGGTTTTGGATAAAAATGCCGCGCACTTTTAATTCTTGAATATCACGCAGAGCAGTATCATTTGAGCATTTGGCGAGTTTAGCGTACTTCGATGTATTAATGTATCCAATAAAATCATTCTCTAACATGCGATTAATGATCAGACGTTGCCGCTCATTCACTCGATTTTGATTGATTCTATCCCAAAGCTGCGACTTAAATAAAACCCTTTCTAGAGTTTGCTCAGCATTTGATACAGCTCGTCCCAGACAATCTAAAAACCATTCAAGCCAAGGTGTGATTTCTGGAGTACTGCGCTGCTGATTTTCCAGCTGCTTATAATAAGCTTTACGCTCTGCTTCAATTTGACTGGAAAGACTATAAAAACGCTCCGAAGAAACATCTGCACGCGCCAAGGCCATATCTCCAATTGCTCTTGCAATACGACCATTACCATCCTCAAAAGGGTGAATCGTTACAAATAACAGATGAGCAATCCCCGCTTTCAATACAGAATCAAGATTATTTTTCTGATCAAACCATTGCAAAAAACGAGTCATTTCATGATCAAGCACACCTGCATCTGGTGCTTCAAAATGAATTTTTTCTCGACCTATAGGACCAGAAACAACCTGCATTGGGCCTGCATCAGCTGTACGCCAGTGTCCCACCGTAATGGGGTGCATACCACTACGACCGGTAGGAAATAAAGCAGCGTGCCAGCCAAACAGCCGATCTTTCGTTAATGGCGCTGAAAACAGTTGGGTCGCATCTAACATTATTTCCACAATGCCGTCTACACTGCGGCTTGAGGGAACAAGCCCGCCGATATCAATACCCAGGCGGCGCGCAATAGATGAACGCACTTCTTCATGGCTGAGACGCTCACCCTCAATAGCAGACGATTTAATGACATCATTGGTCAGCGTAGTCAAGCTTGCTTCTCGCCTCAACTCAAAGCCAAGACCTTCCATTCGACCCAGCAAACGACCTTGACGATAACGTACTTCTATCAACTTAGAAGCCAGCGCCTGCGAATCCCAGCTTAGGTTTGGCCAATTATGATGTTGATAGATCCACATATTATTCACCGCATTATTTAAGGTGATTATAAGCTATATTCACCGCAATAGCAAATTTAAATACCGCATTATATGCGGTGAATAACCCCCGCATTCACCGCAAGACAAATTTATACTACACAGCGAGACCATATTGTGACGCCAGAATAATGGGTTTTTCAATTTCATTTCCATAATCAAGCGCATTGTGTTAAGATAGGCGGCACTTAATGGATTGGAGATACGAATGGCGAGAGTAACTGTTGAAGATTGTCTGGAAAAAATTCCAAATCGCTTTGATATGATTTTAACCGCAAGCAAACGCGCCCGCAAACTATTGGCTTCGGGTGAAGAACCCATGGTGGAATGGGATAATGATAAAGTAACCGTTGTGGCTTTACGTGAAATTGCTGCAGGCTTGGTGGATACGTCTATCCTTCAGGATAACGACTAACGAGCCCTACGTGTTTACTTTTTATGAGCTGCAAAAAAAGCTCTCGGTTTATTTAACAGAACTACAAATTGCCCCGATTGTGCAGGCTTTTTTGTTTGCAGCCAATGCGCATGACGAACAGTTCCGCTCTTCGGGTGAACCTTATGTCACTCACACCGTGGCCACAGCTTGCATTCTTGCGGATATGCATTTAGATGCAGAGACTATTATGGCCGCACTCATGCATGATGTAATTGAAGACACGCATTATACTTTTGCAGATATTCAAAAATATTTTGGCCAAAAAGTCGCTGAACTGGTGAATGGAGTCAGCAAATTAACCCAAATTACTTTTGAATCTAAAGCCGAAGCCCAAGCTGAAAATTTTCGCAAAATGATGCTCGCCATGACTGAAGACATTCGAGTCATTCTGATCAAAATGGCGGATCGCCTGCACAATATGAGCACTCTAGCCAGCTTGACACCACAAAAACGCTATCGCATTGCCCTAGAAACGATGGAAATTTATGTCCCGATTGCACACCGCCTGGGCATGAATCATTTCAAAACACAACTTGAGCGCTATGGTTTACAAGCGATGTACCCCTGGCGATACGCTGTACTGGAAACCCATGTCAATCAAGCACGAGGACATCGCCAACATTTATTAGAAAAAATTGAGCACACCCTAATTAAAAGCCTATCAAAATTCAATATTGCGCCCAGTCAAATCATTGGTCGCGAAAAATCGTTAGCCAGTATATATCGCAAAATGCGTGACCGCGGCGTGCCTTTTGCAGAGATGATGGATCTTTTTGGTTTCCGCATTATCGCAAATAATGTTTTTGACTGTTACTATATCTTAGGCGCTGTACATTCTGTATTTAAGCCCATTCCAGGCAAGTTTAAAGATTACATTGCCATTCCCAAAACCAATGGCTATCAATCTTTACACACGCTCTTATTTGGCCCTTTTGGCTTACCCCTCGAGATTCAAATTCGCACGCGCGATATGGAACAAATTGCTGAAAGTGGCATTGCCTCGCATTGGCTTTACAAAGCACAAAATGCCAACAGCAATATTCAAATCAAAACCACTGCCTGGCTGAAAAATGTCGCTGATATTGAAGGCCGTAGCGGCGATTCATTAGACTTTATTCATAATATCAAGATGGATCTGTTTCCTGATGAAGTCTATGTTTTTACTCCAAAAGGCGAAATCCTAAGCCTACCTCGCGGCGCCACAGCACTGGACTTTGCCTATGCAGTTCATACTGAAGTAGGGAATCACTGCAAACAAGTCCTAGTCAATCGCCGCCCCGTTCCGCTCTCCTATCCCGTTTTAAATGGCCAATCTATCGAAGTGGTCACCTCAGAAAAAATATCCCCCAAGCTTTCCTGGCTTAATTTAGTCGTTTCTGGTCGTGCAAAGGCGGGGATTCGCCATGCCCTCAAACTGGCTGAAGAATTAAATGCACTCAAGGCTAAAAAAATCTTAGTTCGGCCTAAAAAACAAAAACCCTTAGTGATCATTCACTCTAGTAAAGGCATGAACTTAAGTTTTGCACTGTGCTGCTGTCCGATTCCTGGAGATAGTATCAAAGGAT
>CAXNIG010000128.1:0-3465 GCA_964202445.1 Pseudomonadota bacterium | reverse complement strand
CAATACCACTTCCATACGCTTCAGTGGACCATATGGATTTTCACGGCCCATCGCTTTATTCTCAGCTTGCCAGGAAGGGCTGCAGGGTAAGCGTTTTTCTAGCTCTGCAATGACCATGGTTTTAGCCCGCATCATTCTTCTAAAATACTGCACCAACGACCACCAGCCATAACACATCACCAACAATCCCAGCAATGGAAACAGTAAAAATCCAACCCGATGAATCGTTTGTTCGTGGCTTAATGTCAGGCCTAATACGCCGAGAATAATCGCATGAAATGTCATAAAAAAAGTATGCGCCAAACTGCGTCTCGCATTCACACGGTCAGCCATTTCAACATAGACCTCATATTGCCCCATGAACATTTGATGGTAAATTTCGTTATTGAAATTTTCAGTGTCATTGACATTCCAAAGCTCATCACTCAAGTCCATTTGACTTTTCTTTTTTTCCACAATTACCTCAAATTTTATAAAAACTGACTTGCCTATTATACGCAAAACAGGCACAATCTCAAAGACTGTTATTTAATGTGAGAATAAAATGAAAAAACTATTAGCATTCGCCTTACTGACATTGACCGCATGCTCAAGCAACCCCTATGGAACTGGCAGAAATCAAGGATATTTTCTAGGAGCATCCACTATTACCAGTAATGTCACCAATTTGTGTCACGACACTGGAATGCAATTTGCTTTTAGATCTAGTCAATATTGGTTAGCGGGTGGCAGTGCATTGACATGGTACGGTTGCACCCCAGATCGTCAAAGCAATCTGACGCCTGAATACATGATTGACTACTCGATCATTAAAAATGATGGCTCAGGAAAAAATGTGGTCGCTCAATGTGTGCCGACGTATAAAGGCAATGCCTCAGGACAACACTTTACCAATATGAATTTAGTGGTACAGTTGAATAAAAGCGTGCCGACTTGCCAGGCGATTTTAAGCTAAATCCACGCGGCGATGTCTAAAGCAAAATAGCTGATGATAGCCGTCGCACCAGCGCGTTTGAAGCTGAGCAGCGTTTCCATGATGACGGCTTTTTCGTTGATCCAGCCTTTTTCTGCGGCGGCTTTAATCATGCTGTATTCGCCACTGACTTGGTAGGCAATAATTGGAATATCAAACTGGGCTTTAAGTTTGCTGATGATATCCAGATAAGGCAGGCCTGGTTTAACCATGAGTAAATCTGCACCTTCAGCAACATCGAGATCTGCCTCACGCAGGGCCTCCAAACTGTTAGCAGGATTCATCTGATAGCTTTTACGATCACCTTGTTGTGGGCTAGCGTCCGCAGCCTCACGGAAGGGACCATAAAAATTGGAGGCATACTTGACTGAATAGGCTAAAATACCTGTGTGACTGCAATCCGCTTGATCCAAAGCTTCCCGAATCGCCGCAACCATGCCGTCCATCATGCCACTGGGTGCAACAAAATCAGCTCCGGCTTTGGCATGTTGCACGGCCATTTTGCTAATCACTTTAAGCGTGGCATCATTGTCTACATCCGCTTCGCAGAGTGGGCCACAGTGGCCATGATCGGTATAACTGCAAAGGCAAACATCGGTCATCACGATTAAATCAGGCAAGGCTTTTTTTAAGCGCTTAATCGCCTGAACTACAACAGAATTGTTATCTGTCGCGCTGCTACCCTGAGCATTTTTAGCAAGGGTTTGGCCAAACAGCAGCACCGCAAGCAGGCCTGATTTTTTTAAAATAGGAATCAGCCGGTCTAGTTGATCGACTGAATATTGAAACTGCCCCGGCATCGCACTCATTTCGCGATACACAGATTGGCCTGGTACCACAAAAATCGGATAAATTAAATCATCTCGATGCAGGTGATTTTCTTGGAGTAGCTTTCTTAAAGTTGCGTTTTGGCGCAGCCTTCTTAGCCTTAATTGTGGGAACATCGGTTTTCTTCCTATAAAAAGTCACAATTTTGCCAACCAGTTGGATTAGCTCCGCCTGCATTTTTGTTTGGATATCTAAAATAATCTGTTTGCGGGCCTCACGATCATCACCCGGAATTTTAATCTTGATGAGTTCATGTGCATTCAAGGCAATATCAATCTCATTGAGTACGGGCTCAGTTAAGCCATGTTGACCCATCCAAATAACCGGCTTTAAATTATGCGCACGGCTTTTTAAAGTCTTCAATATAGGATTTGCCATTACCAGGTGCTACCCATATTGCTTAACATCGCATCAAATGCTTGGCCTTGAGGTAAGCCAGGAATCATGATGACCTTGCCATCTGTCTGTTTATACAAAATAGTGGGCGTGCCATTGAAACCAGATTGACTGAAAAACTGGGTATTTTGAGCGACTTTATTAAACGCAGCCGTCACTGCTGGATCCTTACTGTCAGGCTGAATGGGGGTTAAACTGCCACTTTCAGTTTGATCATTAAAGTTAACTTCGTTTTGGGCGAGCAATTTAGCCGCTGCAACATCAGAACCTGCATTTAGCATCGCAGCCGCTTTGCCTGGACTGCTCGGATCACGAAAAGCAACCGGCAACCAGCGAACTTGCAATTGGCCAGACTCGATCAAAGGCTCGACTTTTTGATATAAGGTATGGCAGAAAATACAATTAGGATCGATAATCACAAACGCTTTATGCGGCGCGTTATCGCTACCTGAGGTAAAGTAATTCAGGCTCATCGCCTGTGCATATGCGGGACCCGCAATCTTACTATTGATGTATTCATTAGTATATTGTTGTGTTAAATCCTGACCTTGCGCATTAATAATCGACCCAGCAAATATATATTGCCCTTTTACATCGGCATACAGAATTCCATTATTATTGCCCCCCTGATTGGACTGAACAACAAAACCGGTTAACCCATCAACAGCTGGAAAACTTTGCACGATATGGCCTTGTGCACCAATGATTTTATTGATTAATTTAGAAGCCGGAGTGTCGCTACTTGTGGCTGCAAAAATTACGGTACTGGATGCTGCAACAGCGACACCTATTAAAATGGTTGCTAATTTATTCACACTGATCCTCGTAGGTTAAATTAAAAAATCAGCTCATCATACGACGGTTTACTTGAAAGATCAATCGGCAAAGTGCTAGACTGCAGAATATCTTATTAAAAATATGGATGAGATCCCATGCGCATTAATGCCCACCACTCTGGTTTTACCTCGCTCATTCAAAATTTTACACCCAATTGGTTTTCCGTCACGATGGGCACGGGTATCACTGCATTATGTTTGGACTCCTTGCCTTGGAATATTCCAGGTATTCATCAGATTGCGCTTATTATTTGGTTAATCAACTTCGTTTTATTTATTATGTTTTTTGTGTGCTGGTTGAGTGGAGTCATCTTGTTCCCACAGTTACAACTCAGGCTACTGAAACATTCAACCCTGCCATTTTTTTTAGGGTGCATTCCCATGGGGATGACAACGGTGGTGAATGGGCTAATTTTATTTGGCATTCCTCTT
>CAXNIG010000127.1:0-3472 GCA_964202445.1 Pseudomonadota bacterium | reverse complement strand
TGGATCGTTCGATTATTGCAGATGGCGGCATTCGTACCCCAGGTGATATTGTCAAAGCGCTGGCTTTTGGTGCTGACTTTGTTATGCTGGGTGGCATGTTTGCTGGCACCCGCCCCACGCCAGGCAATCCTGTCACCGAAAATGGCCGTAAAGTCAAATACTATCGCGGCATGGCCAGCCAAGAAGCTCAGGCTGATTTTTTAGGCGAAATGCCAGAATGGAAAACAGCAGAAGGCGTTGCTACAGCGGTCCCCTACTCCGAAAATGAAGAAGCCATTATCGCAGACATCGTCGGCGGATTGCGCTCAGGCTTGACTTATGGCGGGGCTGCAACGATCAGCGAACTCCAAAGAAAACTAAACTTCACAATCATTACCTCAGCCGCTAGAATAGAAAGCATGCCTCACAAAACATTTGAAGGAATCAAATAAATGCTTAAAAAACTCAGCCTCGCGCTTATTTTGACAGGATCTCTGACTTCTCTTATCGCAAACAGTCCAGCACCACAAAATATTCAGCTCTCTGCCAATCAGCAAAGCATTGATATTACGCTTCCCGCAAATGGCACAACCGGATATCAATGGTTTGTAACCGGATACGATCATGATTTATTAAGCTTGGACAATTATCGCTATGCCCCAAATAGCAATACCAAGCTTATGGGCGCGCCAGGCCAAGCGGTTTTCACTTTTACTGTTGACCCTCGTTTTTATGATGCACCGCAGATTACAAGCATTCAGTTTAGCTATGAACAGCCCTGGAGCCCCTCCCAAAATGCAAGCACCACCTCGGTGACGCTCTCTTCAACCGCGAGTCAAAATGACAGCGCATCTTGGCAAAAATATCCCAACAGTGACGGCAGCGAAGTGATCATCAAAAATGCGGCACAAGAAGCGGGGGATGCCAATTGGGTCAGCCTACCAGCCAGCGTATCCAAAAGTTAATCCAATAAAAGGAGACGATCAATCATGAAAAAATTTTTAAGCATTCTGACACTCTCAACCGCGCCGATCATCGCATTGCATGCAGATCCTTTTTATGTACAAAGCGGATACTATCTCACAGGGGATGTCGGTTATGGGTATCTTTTCACACCAAATAACACGCAAAATGCGCCCACTACCGGTGGCTCATATAATCACGGAGGCCCAGCAGGCAGCATTGGCGGCGGTTATCGTTGGGCGATGGATAGCTTTACAGGCCTAGGCCTTGAGGCAGATTACTTGTATAACGGCAAAGCCACTTACAATAATGATGCCGCAACGCTTGGCAGCAATAGTTATGATGGAACAGGGACGATCACTTCCCAAGGCGCCGCCATTTTACTTGCCTTTACAACGCAATGGGAAAATGGCATCAATATTATCGCCAAGGCGGGGATGGCCTATATTCTACAAACACAAAGTTATTCCAGCCCAACTGTTGTTTCAGGCACGCTGGTTTCTGGATCCAATAAAAATAGCGCCTATGAATTTGTTGGCGCTTTAGGCATGGGTTATATGATCACCCAAAACATCAATCTTTTCGTAGACGGGACATATATTTCTGGAGATAAAGGCGGAAGCTGGACACCTACAAGCAATACTCAAAACAGTATTGTGCAAAGTGCCCAGATTAAGGGGGGCTTAAGCTACTACTTTTAAAGCAGGGGGTGCTGAAGGGGTGGCAGTCATCATTGCCATACTCTGCGCATTAATTTGTGGCACATTCGGAAAGTCTAAACTCACAGGAAAAGGTGAAGTGCGGCCTAAATTAGCAAACAACAAACACATGCCAATCAAAGGGATTAAAAAAATACCAACGGTGTAAATGTACATATCTTTCATGGTAGAGCTCCTTTGTTATTGTTATTTTGATGGAACTTTTACAGATTAAGCTTATTTTAATTTTATGTCAACAAAAAAGAAGCATGCTTAAACAATATCTTACAATACTAAAAACAACAATTGAACAGTGTCGTGTCATCCTCGCGAACGCGGGGAGCCAGTCTGAACGCGCGTTAGCGCTCACTATCTTTACATTCAAACGCATTGGCATTACAATGAGCGACTTTCAATAGATAGCTTAGAGCAGAGAAATGACCACTCTCAATATGATTGACCTAGATCTTAGAAATAAAAAAGTAGTCATCCGCGTTGACTTTAATGTCCCCTTGCAAAATGGCAGCATCACCAGCGATGCCCGAATCAAAGCCGAACTGCCCACCATTGAGCTTGCTTTGCAACAAGGCGCTGCAGTGATTTTACTCTCCCATCTTGGACGCCCTGTTGAGGGCAAATTTACTGCTGAGGATTCTCTTGCACCGGTTGCAGAACGGCTTAGCACTCTATTAAAACGCCCGGTTCCACTGATTCAAAACTGGATTGATGGTATTGAGGTTGCACCTGGAGACCTTGTATTATGTGAAAACGTGCGCTTTTTATTAGGTGAAACCCAGAATGACTCTACACTAGCAAAAAAAATGGCGCAGTTAGGTGATATTTTTGTGATGGATGCTTTTGCCACAGCACATCGCGCACAAGCTTCTACTTATGGAATTGCCGAATATGCCCCTATTGCCTGCGCAGGGCCACTACTTCAAGCTGAGCTGAGCGCACTGGGTAAAGCACTGGCTTTGCCTGCACATCCCTTAGTGGCATTAGTTGGGGGATCAAAAGTCTCGAGCAAACTTTCTATTTTAGAGGCACTGAGCGAAAAAGTAGATCAACTGATTGTGGGCGGAGGCATTGCCAATACTTTTCTTGCTGCAGCGGGCTTTAATGTCGGCGCCTCCTTACATGAACCAGATCTAATTCCTGTTGCTCGCGCCCTACTGGCCAAGCTCAAACAAGAAGGTAAAGCCTGCCCCCTCCCCATTGATGTCGTCGTTGCAACTGAATTTTCAGCCACTGCCACAGCCACGATCAAGAATGTGAGTGATGTAGCAGACCATGACATGATCCTCGATATTGGCCCTCAGTCTGCCGCACAACTTGCAGATATTTTAATGCAGGCCAAAACGATCATTTGGAATGGCCCCGTCGGCGTGTTTGAATTTAAAGCCTTCAGTCAAGGCACCGCCACTATCGCCCATGCCATTGCCAATAGCACTGCCTTTTCATTAGCCGGTGGCGGTGATACGATTGCAGCTATTGAAACATTTGATGTGACAGACCAAATCTCTTATATTTCCACTGCGGGCGGCGCCTTTCTTGAATTCTTAGAAGGCAAAACCCTCCCTGCTGTAGCCATTTTAGAAAAAAAAGGACATTCTCATGCGTAGAACAAAAATTTTAGCCACCATTGGCCCGAGCTCAGAAAGCGAAACCACTTTGCGTCAAATGATTCAGGCCGGTTTAAGTGCCGTACGCTGTAATTTTTCACATGGCAGTCATGAAGACCACGCCAAACGCATTGAGCTAGTACGCAAAGTCGCTGCAGCAGAAGGCAAAGTGATTGGCATATTGGCTGATTTACAAGGCCCAAAAATTCG
>CAXNIG010000126.1:0-3483 GCA_964202445.1 Pseudomonadota bacterium | reverse complement strand
GAAGCCCGCAAGCAAGACTGTATCTATTCAACTGTCGACACCTTCAGTTTTCAAGCCGAAGCATTTTATGCAAAAAATGGTTATCAACGTCTGGGTGAAATCAAAAACTACCTGCTTCAGCATTCCAAAATTTTTCTGCGCAAGGACTTAAGATGACTATTATTCTCGACACTGACCGCCTGATCCTCCGCGAATGGAAAGACGAGGATATCCCCGCATTTATTGCTATGAATCAAGATCCACGCGTCATGGAGTTTTTTCCAGCACTCCGCACTGAGCAAGAATCCAGAGCATTAGTCGAACGGATTTGCCAGCATTTTAGAGCCCATGGCTTTGGCGCGTTTGCGGTGGAACTAAAGGCAACAGGTGAATTCATTGGCTTTACGAGTTTGATGATTCCAGATTTTGAAGCGCATTTTACACCTTGTGTCGAAATCGGCTGGCGCTTGGCCCACAAATTTTGGGGGAAAGGCTATGCAACCGAAGCAGCAAAAGCAGTACTCAAAGAGGGTTTTGAAAAACATGGCCTTGAAGAAATCGTTTCGTTTACCTCAATGTTGAATAAACCTTCTATGCGCGTGATGGAAAAAATTGGACTGAAACGTGATCTCAATGGGGATTTTGACCATCCTAATATTCCTAAAGATCATCGACTCGCAAGGCATGTGCTGTATCGCTTGAGCATGAAAGACTACAAGACACTCAAAATCGCTGCCACACCAAACCCAGCCAAAATAATGACTGACAAATAACGGATGCGTTGGATCCAGGCCTCAGACAATTTATGCTTAATTTTCACAATAGACGAACCCAATATCACCCACCAAGTCATTGATCCTAGAAAAACACCCAGCACCATAATCAAAGCACCTAAATTGGTTACTGCACCTCCACCAATGCTAGCAAAAATTCCAATGAAACTTAAAATCGTCATAGGGTTGGTTAAGGTGAGAAAAAAAACTTGAATGGTTAATGCGCCTTTATTTTTCTTCACTCCAGCTTCTTTTGTAGCGGGCTTGCTGCGCAATTCCTTATACGCCAGATATAACAAAAAGCACCCTCCCAACACCCGGATGACCACCACCTGTCCAAGCAAAAAATGCGAGACTGCCGTCAACCCCGTAGCCGCAACGCCTCCATAAACACTATCAGCCAGAGCCGCGCCTAGCCCTACAGCCAACGCGCCACGCAATCCATGCTCAAGTGTCCTGCGAATACAAAGCATACCGATTGGGCCAACGGGTGCAGCAATGGCAAGACCAATCAGCCAGGCATTTATTAAGTAAAATAAGTTTGACACAGAATATATTCCCGAATATAATCAATAAATCGATATTTTAAACTGAATAATAGGATAAAGTCAATGAATAATTTTGATTATGATGAGTTAGACCATAGAATTGTTGAAGCACTCATGACAGATGCCAGCCAAACCTCAGCAAATATTGGAGAATTAATTGGACTCTCTGCCTCCGCAACCAACGAACGGATTCGTCGACTCAAAAATACAGGCGTCATTCACAAAACCGTGGCATTAGTCGATAGTCGTTTTATGGAAATGGAGTTGGGCGCCTTTATTTTTGTGCTAGTGGAAAAGAAAGAAGATAATGCCGCTTTTTTAAAACAAGCCATCGCCTATCCAAATGTTTTGGAATGTCATCACCTAACAGGCGAATATTCCTACGCGCTGAAAGTGAGAGTTGCAAATACCCGAGCCTTAGAAAGCTTTATCTCTGATTTCCTGAAAAGCCAAACAGGTGTGACTAAAACCATGACTCAGATTATTTTATCTTCCCATAAAGAAATGAGCGTAGTTGTGGACTGAACACATTGCCCCCTATTGTTGACGACGACCAATAGTAAAATAAAACACACCCAAAGCAAGTAATGCACTCAGCATAAACGCAAATGCCATAGGCAATTGACTGTGACTCGGCATCCACGCCACAAGCCCACTAAAAATTGACCCTGCCAACACACGCGCAGAATAGAAAATCGCTGCTGCCGTGCCAGCAATTTTAGGGAAGGGCTGAAATATTCCCGCTGATGAATTGGGGAAAACCCAGCTCGCACCAAACATCACCAACAATACCGGCAACATGATGACAACTGCATTCACATAGCCGACGAATTTAAACCCAGCCATTAGCACACCAGCCAACAGAATGATCATCAAGCCAAATCGCAGCATCCTTTCAATTCCAATTGCACCCACTGCTTTGCCATTACTGAAAGCCCCGAGGCTAAATGCAATACCCGTTAAAATATATAGCCAGCCAAAACTGACAGGACTTAAGCCCACAACTGTTTGCAACACAATAGGCCCTGAAGTCAGCCAGGCCAAAATCGCTCCGTATGCAAAGAGGCTACAAGCGCAGTAGCCAATAAAAATGGGACTGACAAACAGAGTGCTGAGATTCTGCTTGATGATCCTTGGACGTAAATTTTCAGGATGGGTGTGCGTATTGGTTTCTGGCACTAGACAAAAAACCGCGATGAGTGCTATCAAGGAATAGACCATCAACAAAATGAAGTCTGCTCGCCAACCGCAATATTCCTGTACATACCCTCCCAGCAAAGGCCCCATGGCCAATACACCTGCACTAATCAATCCTGCATACGATGAATATTTGGCAAGATTCTTTCCCTCAAAAATATCGCGCAGGATGGCTGCGGGCAAACTCAAGGTAGCCCCTGCTCCAACCCCCTGAATTAACCGCCCAATCATGAGGGCTTGAATGTCATGCGCAAAAAAGCACATCACTCCGCCAACAAGTCCAAGCATCAGCCCGAGAAGCAATGGTTTTCGGCGACCAACCCCATCTGAAATAGGCCCATACAGCAACTGGGTGATAGCAAATCCCAACATATAAATTGACAACGTCCATTGTGCAGCATGGTTATTGGAATGTAGGTCGATCGCAATGGCTGGAAGTGACGGCAAATAAAGGTCAGAGGTCAGCTGGCCCAATGAGGACACCAATACCATGATCAGAAAAATCAGCTTCACTTTCGATGATCCCAAGGAATTTGCGCATGATCCTCATAATATCAGTTGAACTAACGCATATGCAACAGCCTATGCAGACCAAGCCTTCACCGCCTGCTCTGCCTGATAAAGCTCATACGCCTTCAATAATCTGGCATTATCTTCAACTGTTTTGATATAGGTGATTTTATCATCTTTAAACGTAATAACATTCGCGAAACTGATATTCGGCACGACAATGCTATCAAAAAGCCTAATCGTGTCTTTCGCAAAAATAATCAGCTGCGATTCAGTCTCAGAAATTAAGTAGTAATCTCGCGTTAGCACTTCTATCCTGAAGGCCTTGATTTTTTGTGATACTGCACGCACGGCTTCCTGACCTTTGAATAAGCCAATCCAGGGTATCCCATTTATCACCTCACTTCCTGCATCAAAATCCCACGTAATATCTGCGGTCGATAATTGACTCATGGTTTGCACATCACCCTCCTCTG
>CAXNIG010000125.1:0-3501 GCA_964202445.1 Pseudomonadota bacterium | reverse complement strand
GGATTATGCCGATTTATCATTTTGATCAGTTGTGTCGTTTTTCGGAGAGATGTGGGGTGGAGATTCCCCGTTATGTGCGCAAACGCATCGAGTCTTACGGGGATGATGTGGAGTCTGTGCAAGCATTTGGTGTTGAAGTGGTCTCACGTTTATGTCAGGATCTTTTAAAAGCAGGTGCACCTAGTTTGCATTTCTACAGTTTGAATCAGCATCAATGGGTCACGCAGATTTTGAAAAACTTAGCATAAATGTGGATAAATCATTTTGAATGAAGGGATTCTAATTCAAAGGATTGGCGTCTGCCGAGTGCATCTAGTTTTGCACAAAAGGATAAAAATGTTTTTGATTCTTTAAATTGTCTTGGATCTGCTTTAACAATCTCAGTGATTAAAGTTCTTTTGTCGGGCATGGTAACCAGTTCTGATGCCATGTCTGGAGCAAAACCATATGACTTTAAAAAATATTGCAATGCTTTAATAATCAAAGGGTGGTCTCGTTTGAGTCGATAAGATACACGTAATGGACTGTCAATATAATCAATCTTGCTTGAGATGATAGGCAGGAGCACAAACAGAAAAAAGGGCGATTTAAAGTCGGTCATAAAATCTTCTTGCCATATTTTAGAATCACCGTGGGGATGGCGCATAAACAGATGCACGGCAGTTTCGCTGCCTGGGCCTCTAGTCCATTCGATGCTGCGCCGCGCAGGCCCATGGAAAAATGCTTTGAGATCTTCGCTGCCTCGATCGCCAAGGACTTCAATTTTTAAAAGATCGCGTAACTGTTCAAACATAATGAGCCTCCAGTTCTTTATTTAATCTGTTCTATAAAAGATTAGATCATTTTGCAGTCCAGGTCAAGTGCTTGACATTGAATTTAATTTAGATAATGCTACCTCTTTCAAAAATAAAAAAACTTCTTGGAATGCAAATGCAAAAGTTAACGATATTAAAAAGCCTTGTTTGGGTGAGTATTTTGCTATTCTCGCGCGTGACGCCCCATTTGTCCAACTTTAGTCCTTATGCCAGCCTAGTCTTGTTATCAGGTTGTGAGTGGAAAAAGCCTGCAGCCTTGATTATCACTGGCTTGAGCTTGGTGATGTCAGATATCGCCTTAGCAGTGATTTTTGGATATAGCGTATTTGGAATGTGGAGCATATTTACTTACAGTGGTTTTTTAATCATGGCATTAGGCTCTACTTGGTATTTGAATCAGCAGTGCACCGTTGTAAGAGTGGTTCTGTATGCGATGGGTTCTATTTTGGGTTATTGGTTATGGACCAATTTCGGTACCTGGCTGACCTCTGACTTATATGCGCATTCCCTGGCTGGAGCAGAAGCATGCTTGATCGCAGGCCTTCCTTTTTTACAGAATAGCCTGCTCGCCGCACTTGTCTTTGTTCCCCTCTGTTATGGCTTGATGCGATCGCTGGAGCGGTCCTGTAAAAGCTTAGCTTATTAAGGGGTTGAGGGATAACGAAAAACTACACTTCATTTTTTTGCTGTAAGCGTCCTGCACGAATGCTGGCTGGTTTATAAAACCAGGGGAAATTTTCTTTGCCATGGCCGATGCCAGGTAATCTAAATACGGGAATGGGCGTGTGGGCAGCAAAGCGGTTGAGGACGGCTTCAATTTTAGCTTCATGTGCGGTGGTTTCGTGAGTAAAGTCCCCTAAAATAATGGCTTGGACAGATGTGAATACGCCAGATTGAATAAAGTGCATTAAAGAGCGATCAACCCGATAGTCATATTCATTGACCTCTTCTAAAATTAAAATTTTAGCTTGATCATCAATTTGCCAATCCGTTGCTAGGCTGGCTTCAATCAATTTTACATTGCCTCCGGAGAGATTGGCTTTGATCGAAACAGGTTTTTGAGCCGCTGCATTAAAGGGAGTGAGGGCATAATCAATGACCGGTTTTTTATCAAAAATGAGCGCCTCAGTCAGTTGAATAGACTGTTCGCCTAAATCAGATTTGGCCATTTGCCGTAAACTCGCGCCATGAATAGTTGGCCAGCCCCATTTTTGACTTAAAAAAAGATGCAATGCGGTGATATCGCTAAAACCAATCAGTGTTTTTTTTTGCTTAGGAATGGGAAGGCGTGTGAGTTCGGGAAGTAAGCGGGTTGCGCCATAGCCTCCCCTTACACACCAAATGAGGTCGCTATCTTTTGCATATAGCGCAGCCTCAAGTTGTTTAAAACGTGCAATATCTGAGTTAGCTGATAGTAAATCTGGCCCTAAAATATCAGCAGGAATGCGTGCTGTATGCCCTTTAGATTCGATATAAGCCCGCAGAGTGGCTAGGTCTTGAGCGGGGAAAGAGCCCGATGGGGCAATGACATCAATGATCATAGTAGCTCTCTATACTTTGAGTTTACGACAAACTAATGTTTTTAAATAATGCGTTTCGGGAATGGCAGAGTGAATGGGGTGATCCTCCGCCTGGCGGCCATAATCCAAAAGCTGTATAGGCGTTTGATTAATCGATGCAGCTGCATGAATGATATTTTGCAAATCGGTATCTAATAAATGCATGGAGCATGAGGAAGTAAACAAAATGCCCCCTGGTTTCAAACAAGCTAAAGCCAATTGATTGAGTTTTTGATAGGCGCGGCAGCCGGCCTGAAAATCTTTTTTCTTCTTGATGAAAGCAGGCGGATCGATCAAGACGACATCAAATTTGGTTTCTTTTTGTAGTGCTTTAAGTGCATCAAATGCATCTTCACAGCGGACAGTGATTTTGCCTTTAAAACCATTGAGCTCAGCATTTTTTAAAGTTTGCTCACACGCCGTTTTAGAGGAATCAACGCAAGTGACAGATGCCGCGCCGTAATGACAGGCATGAACCGCAAAACTACCTAAATACGAGAATACATCTAAGACCCGTGCATTTTTCATATAGGGCTTTAAGCGTGCGCGATTGTTGCGTTGATCATAGAACCAACCTGTCTTTTGACCCTGCAATAAAGGAACTTCAAAGCGGAGGCCATTCTCAATGATAATCGTACTTTCGGGCACTTCGCCATAGGCGATTTCGACTACAGAAGGGAGGCCTTCCGTTTCGCGATAACTGTGATCATTACGTAATAAAATACCTTTGGGCTGAAACATTTCAACTAGAACCTCAATCAAAATTGTTTTGACAAGCTCCATGCCCGCGGTGGTAATCTGTACCACAAAATAATCGCCAAAGCGATCGATAATCAGGCCTGGCAGCCCATCTCCTTCACCAAATACTAGGCGATAGAAAGGCTGGGGGATAATTTGTTCTCGCAGGCTTAAGGCATCGAGGAGTCTAGCTTTAAAAAATTCAGCATCCAGGGGTTGGTGATCCTTGCGTGAGTAAACCCGTCCAGCCAGTAGCGTTTTTGGGTTTAAATACGCTGAGCCTAAAAATAATCCCCCCGCATTGACGACATGTACTGCCTCCCCAGAGGCAAAGTTGGCCAAGGGTGTTTTAGCGACATCGATTTCATTGCTAAAAATCCAGGGATGGC
>CAXNIG010000124.1:0-3517 GCA_964202445.1 Pseudomonadota bacterium | reverse complement strand
CGATTAGAGTGCCTTTGTAATCAATGAGGAGCTCTTCCAACAGGTCGAGTGTTTCGATGTCTAGATCATTGGTGGGCTCATCCATGATTAAGATATTGCTGGGTTTTGCAAATAGCTTTGCCAGCAGTAAGCGATTGCGCTCACCGCCTGATAACACCTTGACGGGGCCACGTGCGCGTTCAGGGGCAAAAAGAAAGTCTTGTAAATAGCTGATGATATGCTTTTTTTCACCATTAATTTCAATGGTGGTGGAGCCTTCCATGACATTATCAGCCAGAGATTGAGAGGGATCTAATGATTCACGTAATTGATCAAAATAAGCAATTTGTAAGTTTTCACCCAGGCGCACAGTGCCAGAGCTAGGTGTGAGTTGGCCTAATAAAAGCTTGAGTAAAGTGCTTTTGCCACAGCCATTGGGGCCCAAAATGCCAATTTTATCGCCGCGCTCGATAGTAACTGAAAAATCTTTGATCAATGCAATGTCATCAACAGTATAGTGAAGGTGCTTGGCCTCCAGAACCAACTGGCCTGAGCGCTCAGCCATAGCGGTAGCTAAGCTGACATTGCCCATCACTTGACGCCGATCCTGACGCACTGCACGTAGTTTTTCTAAAGCACGGACGCGGCCTTCATTGCGGCAGCGGCGGGCTTTAATCCCTTGGCGAATCCAGACTTCTTCAGCAGCCAGTTTTTTATCGAAAATGGCATTGTGTCTGGCTTCGATTTCCAGCATATCGTTTTTGCGGCTGAGGTAGGTCGCATAATCGCTGGGAAAGCTGACCAATTGGCCGCGATCCAGCTCAATAATACGCGTGGCTAATTTTTGTAGTAAAGCCCGATCATGGGTGATGAATAAAATAGCCGCGGGGTAGTTCAGTAAAAACTTTTCTAGCCATAAAATGGATTCAATATCTAAGTGATTGGTGGGCTCGTCTAATAATAAAAGGTCAGGGTCTTGCACGAGCGCGCGGCCTAACAAAACGCGGCGCTTCATTCCGCCTGATAAAGCTGCAAAATCATCATCGGCATTGAGGCTCAATTCGGACAGTGTTTTCTCGACTTTTGCTTGGAGGGTCCAGTCAACATGAAGATCATGCAAATAAGCTTGTTCTTTTGCGCTGAGGCTGTCAAAGCGCGCGCTCATTGTGAGATAGTCCCCTAAATCTTTGCCAGCCTGGCCGAGGCCCTCTGCAATCACGCTAAAAATGGTGCCCTGGGTATCATTCGGTACTTCTTGCTCGAGGCGGGATACATGGATATTGTTTTGATAAACTAAATCCCCGCTATCAAAAGGAAGCTCGCGTTTGATGAGTTTCATCAATGTAGATTTCCCCATTCCATTGCGACCAATTAAAGCAATACGTTCACGTGGTTCAATGGTGAAATTGATTTTATCTAGCAGGAGTGTTGTGCCTTGATGAAGGGACAGGTCACGTAAAGTTAAAAGAGCCACAGAGTAAGATGCCTTAGAGCGTTTAAGGTGAAAAGAACAAATCATACACTGCTGGAGTGCTTTTGGCAATGCTCTTTTTGAGACATGCAGTTTGACTTTTATTATTAATCGCGTTCTATTGATCAATAAATTTATTTTTAAGTGTATTATGCCTCAGCCATTTTGTGACTTTATTGCTTCGAAGCGTTTTAGGGACATCTGTATATTCGTAAGTCTTGCGGTTATGACCATTTCTATTTGGGGTACGCAAGAAGGGAGCGCATCAGCGAGTGCAATTCAAAAAAGATTGCCGGGGTGCTTTGATGAGAAGAAAATTGGGGTGAGGGGTAGTAATATAACAGATTGTTTATCCGAAAAGTGCCCATCGCCTTGTGAAGCATATGCGTTTTACTCTAATCAAGTGTTTGTAGGTATTCTTGGCACCGTGGTATGCGGGTTCTTTGCGGCAATATTATTGGCATTTAGGAGGGTGATCCCTGGCTCATCGCATTCAGAGCCTTCTGGGCCTTAATAGCATTGGTGCTACCCGGATAGTTTTTAATAAGTGCTTGGAAGAGTTGTTTTGCATGGGCATTGTCACCGTAAGCTAATAAAATCGTGCCCAGCTGCAGCATCGCATCAGGGCGCTTAGCTGCGTTTACTGTCGTTGCGGTAACTTTATATTGTTTGGCGGCATCTTCAGGCATGCCTTGGGCTAAATATAAGTCGCCTAGCCAATAATGTGCGGTTGAGGCTTGTGCACTTTTAGGATATTTCGTTAAAAAATTATTGAATGCAGTCGTTGCTTGTGCGTACTTTTTTTGAGTCAGAAGCGTGTAGGCTTGATTAAAAGCGATTTGTTCTGGGCTAAGTGTGGCCGCTGTGCTATTTGTTTGTGTCGCTGCACTGGTTGTAGTTGTTGTTGTGGCAGCAGGGCTACTGGCTGGGGTTATAGGTGTTTTAACTTGATTTTGTAAGAGTTGAACTTGATGGGTTAAATCTTCCATCTGGCCACGCAGGGCATTTACCTGGGCGCTTAAGCTCTGTAATTGATTGTTGTAAGTTGATAAATATTGGACTTGATTTTCCAGGCGCGCAATGCGTTGATCTGGAGTCAGGCTGGATAGAATGGCCTGAGAGTTAACGACTTGTGCTGTCGTTGTGCTGTTATCAGTATTGAAGTTGGCGATGGGTGCGTCAGCAAAAGCTAAGCCTCCGAAGAGGCTTAAGCTGATGAACCACCCCAAACATATTGGAGTACGAAGCATTATTTAGACGCTCCAGCACCTTGACAGGTTTGGTTGTAGCTGATGTCAGTGCGGCGATCAAGCGCATAGGCTTTTTCTGCATTGCCACCCATTTGTGCAGGCGTTGCTGCTGGGCGGAGTTCGCCATAGCTAACCATACACATTTGTGATGCAGGAATTCCTTGTTGCATGAAGTATCCGTACACTGCTTTTGCACGTCTCATACCCAAGTGGAAGTTGTATTCTTCACTTCCGCGTGGATCTGCATTCCCTGCCAACATAATGTTAACTTGTGGGTTTTTCAACAGAATAGCTGTGTTTTGTTGTAAAACAGCAATTGCTGCTGGAGTGAGGTTGTATTTGTCAAAGCCGAAGTAAACTTTGTTAGGCAAGGATGCCAGGGTTTGCTGAAGCATTTGAGCCGCTGTCAACTGAGGCGTTGCAACTGCCGTTGCACTTGCTGCAGTCGTTGTGGTGGTTGTTGGAGCGGGTTTAGTTTTGCTCGCACAACCGATCAGTGAAGCTGCAGCGAGTGCAACGAGACTGAACTTGATTACATTTTTCATTAGGATCTCCCTTTCTTGGTTTAGTTAATTTAAAAACGGTGACCATGCTGGCGACTGAACCGTTCCGTCTGTAGCAGGTAACTTTATCTGTACTGTACCATCTAAAGTCGTTTCTGCCAAGATGCCATGCGCTGAATCATAATTTGCATAAACAATCATATCTCCATTGGGTGCTACAGATGGAGATTTGTCAAGCTGACCTGACGTGATTATATTAATCGCATTTGAAGCAAGATTCAAGCTTGCAAGTTGAATGGGTCCTCCAGCATTTT
>CAXNIG010000123.1:0-3519 GCA_964202445.1 Pseudomonadota bacterium | reverse complement strand
GCATTTAATGGATTTATTGGCGGAGAAAAGTTTTTTGCAGATATGAATCTTAATGGACTTCGGTTAGAAGAAGCGTCTTTAAAAGTGAGGGGAGCTAAAGGTGTTGACATGCCAACATTAAGAAAAAACGCTATGTCTCAGCGCCGTTCCTCTTTTATAGTGGAATCTTGGGATTGGCATAAAGGGGTGTATGATTTAATAAAAACAAAAATGTCTGAAGATGAGGGGGCGGCAGCTAGCCCAATTTTGAAGGCGCTGCTGGATAATGCGAGAAATCAGCAAGGCTTAAGAATTGATATGTCAAAGTTCATGCATTCTTTGATTCCGGTTGCTGAATCTGCTGTCAGTCCTGCTAGTCTAGGATCGCCGGCAACTGAAACACCAGGTGTAGGTGTGGGTGCAGCCTCGGGATCAACAGCTTTAGCTTCAGCACCGCTGGCAACTGAAACACCAGGTGCAGTCCCAGCTCCAGCTCCAGTGGCTCGTACTCGCACTTCTGTTTTTGATTGTTGTGGCCTGTTCTCTAGTAGGTGGTTCGGAGGAGGATCGGCGGCAGTTATACCTGCACCTGTGCCCAGCTCTACAGCCGCACCCTTCTCGCCACAGTCAAAAGATTAAGCATCAAGCCGATCTAAAAATAGGTCTGCTAGGTTTTGGCCACAGGCATCGGAGATTTCACGGAGGCAGCCTGGGCTGGTTAGGTTGATCTCAGTCATATAATCGCCGATGACATCCAGGCCTGCAAACAGAATGCCTTTTTCTTGCAAAAAGGGGCCTACTTGTTGGCAGATCCAGCGGTCTTGATGGGTGAGATCTTGGGTTTGAAATAGGGCGCCTGAGGCCAGGTTGCCTCGACTTTCGCCAGTGCGTGGAATACGTGCCAATGCAAGTGGCGCAGGCTTGCCGTCAATGAGAATAATGCGCTTGTCACCTTGACGGACTTCCGGTAAATAGCGTTGAGCCATGATATGCCGCTTGCCATGGTCCGTCAAATTTTCAACGATCACGCTAAAATTGGTATCGCCGGGTTTAAGATAAAAAATATTGCGCCCGCCCAGGCCATCTAATGGTTTTAAAATAATCTCACCTTGTTCTTGCCAAAAAGCGTGTAAGTCTGCGCGATGACAGGATACAATGGTTGGGGCAATGCACTGTGGAAAGTTGAAGATGACTAATTTTTCGTTGCAATCGCGAATCGATGTGGGTGAATTCACAACGCGTACGCCCGCTGCTTCAGCCCGTTCGAGTAGATAAGTTAAAAAAACATAATCGATATCAAAGGGCGGGTCTTTGCGGATCACAATCGCATCCAGTTCGCTCAGTGCTTTTTTGGAGCGCTGCCCCATTTGATACCAATTGTGCTTGCGGCTAATATCGCAGCTTAACACTTCGATCATATGCGCATAGGCTTGGCCTTGATCGAGCATTAAATCAGGTGATTCAAAAACAAAGACGCGGATGTTCCGTTTCAGTGCCGCCTCAATGATCATGAGACTGCTATCCCGATAAACCACCAGTTTGTCAAAAGGGTCCATTAATAAAGCTAAGGTTTGCATCTGTTCTCCTACACGTATTGGCCGCAACAAAATCCAGAGGACCATGCCCATTGAAAGTTAAATCCACCTAAATGTCCAGTGACATCCAAGACCTCACCAATAAAATAGAGGCCAGGTACTTTTTTGCTCTCGAAGGTTTTGGAGGAAATTTCTTGGGTATCGACCCCTCCTAAAGTCACTTCAGCTGTGCGATAGCCTTCGGTTCCATTCGGTTTTAGCTTGAAACAGTGCAGCGTTTTGGCAATGTCTGTGAGCTCTTTGTCATTAAATTGATTGATGGGCTTGTTGGGTAAATAGGTTTCGCATAAAAGCTGAGCCAAGCGGCTGGGTAGATATTCGGCTAAAAGTGTTTTAAGTTCAGTCTTGGGGCGGCTCTGGCGTTTTTTTTCTAAGTCATCGGCCATATCTAAATCAGGCAGAAGATTGATTTCTAGAGTGTCTCCAGGCTGCCAGTAGGAAGAGATTTGTAAAATTGCCGGGCCGCTTAAGCCGCGATGGGTAAACAGCATAGCCTCATTGAATGAGGTGTTGTGGCAGCTGGCAATGACATTGAGGGAAAGGCCGGATAATGGAGAGAATAAATCTAAATCTGCCTTATGCAAGGTGAGGGGGACCAATGCTGCACGAATGGGCATGACTTTGAGGCCAAATTGCTCTGCAACTTTATAGCCAAAGGCACTGGCGCCCATGGTCGGAAAAGAAGGGCCACCGCAGGCAATCACCAGGGATTGACAGTGAAATATCCCTTGATTGGTTTCAAGTGTAAAGCCGGTTGTTCCCGATGGGTTCTGAATGCGATTGATTATCGTTTGCAGCCTGATTTCAACGCGAGCAACCTGACATTCTTTGAGTAACATATTCAGGATTTGTTTTGCCGTATCATCACAAAAAAGCTGACCTAAGGTTTTTTCATGATAAGCAATGCCATGGTTTCTCACTAGATTTTCAAAATCTATTTGGGTGTAACGCTTTAAAGCTGAAATGCAAAAATGAGCATTGTGAGACAGGTATTGGGCTGGGCTAGCATATCGATTGGTGAAGTTGCAGCGCCCCCCTCCAGAGAGCAGAATTTTTTTGCCGACTTTATTGGCATGATCAAGGACTAAAACCTTGCGCCCCAGTTGGCCCGCGGTTTGAGCGCACATTAAGCCCGCGGCACCTGCTCCGATGATGATCACGTCAAGTTCATGCACGTTTTATTTCCCTATTGTTTTTTCCGAAACCATGGTATGCTGTATCTAGTTAGTACTCAAATGGTTTGAGATGCTAACAAATATTATAACTTAAAAGTGAGAAAATAAAATGGCTACAGGTACCGTAAAGTTTTTTAATAATGATAAAGCATTTGGGTTCATTACCCCTGATGATGGCAGCAAAGACGTGTTTGTTCACAAGAACGGCATCAAAAGCGGTCAACTCCGTGAAGGCAGCAAAGTGAGTTTCAATACTGAATCTTCACCTAAAGGCTTAAATGCAATTGATGTAGTTGTGACTGATTAATTTTCTTCACTGATACATTCGTTAAAAAGCCACGCTTGTCGTGGTTTTTTATTATCTACTAAATATTGAGACTACATGACATTTACCACATTAGGTGTAATCGAACCGATTCTGCGCGCATTAGAACAAAAGGGTTATACAGAGCCCTCTCCCATTCAACAACAGGCTATCCCCGCCGTTTTAAGTGGTCGGGATGTAATGGCCGCGGCTCAAACCGGAACAGGCAAAACCGGTGCTTTTTTAGTGCCGATTTTACAAAAACTGGCTGCCAGTCGTGCGCCAGTCCATGCTAACTCAGTGAAAGTCTTGGTGTTGACGCCAACGCGTGAGCTGGCGGCTCAGGTATATGAGAGTGCGCGCTTTTATGGCCAGCATCTTAAATTACGTTATGAGGTGGTTTTTGGTGGGGTAAAAATTAATCCCCAAATGATGCGTTTACGCGGTGGTGTAGATGTTTTGGTTG
>CAXNIG010000122.1:0-3558 GCA_964202445.1 Pseudomonadota bacterium | reverse complement strand
CTGTCAGGATATCAACTTAATTTGCTTAGCACAATTAAAAAAATGCCCTAGAAAGAAGATCCCCCATCGTTTTTTGATTGGCATTATAGTTGCATATTGCTCCAAATCTAAGTATGCTCAAATTTATAAATTAAGTCTAGAGAAACGTGAGAAAAAGACAAATACACTTTAAAAGCTTAGTAAAACTGAGCCTCATCGGCAGCCTAAGCTGGACCAGCATGACTATAGCCAATACAGTGAACCTCAATCTCAACTTTGGCGCAGTCCTCTCACAATTGTCAAACAGCACTAGCCTCACAACCGTGGAGGGTCTTGAAAAATCATATACTGCGAATGAAGGCACGCAATCAGGCCCTTTTGTGGGGATTGGGGCGGAATATGTGTTGGATCATTTGACGTCCATGCCTTTTGCCTTGGGCCTCGGCGTATCGGCCTATTATATTGATTTGGGAAATATTTCGGGAACTGAAAACCCCTGGGTCACTCCAGGTCTCACTGACACACTCGATTACAGTATGCAGGCAAGCAGTGTTGCCCTGATGTTTGAGCCTCGCTTGACCTACACAGCCTATCACCTCCAGCCTTATATTTTGGGGGGCATTGGTTGCGCTTGGAATAGCTTAAGCAACTTTACTGAAACCACTCCACCAGGCGGAGGAGCCGCAGCTTCCAACCCCTATGGCAATAATACTGAAAGCAGCTTTGCCTATGAAGTGGGGGCAGGCGTTCAATATCCACTTGTGGCAAATCAAAGCTCAGGCTTCATACTCCGTTTCGAATATCGTTATTTAAATTTAGGCCGTTCTGAATTAGGTGGATCTTCAGGTCAAACCACTAACCAACGCTTGACTAGCAACAATATCTCGACCAATGTCGTTGATTTTGGCCTAAGCTATCAATTTCAATAAGGACGCCCTCCATGCTCAATTTCAAAAAATCAATTCAAGCCCTGGCTTTAACAAGCTTCTCTGTGACTGTTTTTGCAGCACCTTTGGGTGTGGCCGCTTTTAGTATTGTCCCCTTTTCCACAAATACTACTGTTGAGTCCGTGGGGCAAACTTCGGTACTGTACACGGTTACCAATAACGCCACCGTCAATATCCCGAATGTCAGTGTTGTGCCTAATTGGAATTCGGCAGGCACAGGCTTATCATTAAGCAATGACACTTGTTCCGGGCAAATACTCGCTCCGGGCTCCGCTCATTCATGCAGCTTTGATGTAGTGATTTCTGGCGCAAATCAGCCCAGCACCTTTACGATTCAGCCCAAAGTATGTGGCTTTAATGGCCAAGTGTGTTCACAAGCAATCAGCACTGCTTCTGTGAACGTCATACAACACCCATTGCCACTCCGAGTGTATGAAGTTATTTCTAACTTAGCCAACACCAGTCAAGAATTGGTCGGCATCAATACGGTCAATACCAGTGATGTGATTCGGGCTGACTTGCAAAACCCAAGCGGAGCAAATGGCCCCCTAGCTATTTCACCTAACGGTCAAACAGTGTACATGAGCTATAAAAGTGAAGATGACACCTACCGTGTGCTCGTCTTCAACGTGACTGCAAATAGTTTGACGCAAAGCGGAGCATCATACAGCTTAACCTACGAGGGTAACTCCTTGATTAACCCAGGCCAAATGATCATCACACCCGATGGAAACACATTATACATCACCAATCAAGGCGATCCGAACCCAGAATATCCAATTTATAGAATAGACCTGAGCAATCCAAACTATAGTGCTGCTGTAAGTGGAATTAGCGATGGTACCGGCGGGTTGGCAGGGGTACTCAAGGCTATGGTTGTTTCTCCCGATGGAAAAACAGTCTATGTGAGCAATGCATATCCTAGTGGACTGCGCGAATTTAATTATATTTTTAGCTTCCCTAATTCTTCTACAACCACAAGCCTCAGCACCATTGCCAAAGAAACAGACCTTACGACGATTCCAGCCTTGCTTATTTCATCTGATGGACGTTTTTTATATGCAACAGGCCAACTTCCTGACGAATTTCTTCCCGCGGCTATTGAGCAATTCGATATCCAGCATGATTTTGAGCTTAACAATACATTTAATCCTGCACCTACTACTAATGGCATCATTAGCATTGCTGCTCTGTCACCCAACGGCACTAATATCTATAGTATTGGAAATCCTGACAGCAGCTTCCTCCTATATTCTATCAACACCACAAATATGTCTTTTATTTCAACAGTCTACCCCTATCACTCTATATTCGGTGTCGGCAATTACAATTACCTTTCTTATTCGCCTGATGGTTCAGTAGTCTGCATCTTGAATTATGGCGCGAGCGGCAATCTGACCGCGCTGTTTAACCCCAACTCACCAAGCAGTGTGACGACAGTCAATCCTGCCAGTGGTGACACTTCAATGTATAGCCATACATGGGGGAATTTTATTAATTAATGCACTCTTTTATCACGGAGCCATATAAATTTTGCTGTAATTGATGAGCCTCTTGCAATATTATTTTCGAACACGGTCAAATAAACAGTGCCAGCTGAACGGATTGACGCCGTTAGGCGTTCGCGGGTAATTTTTTAGGCATACTGGAGCAAAAATAAACAATTTTTCGATTTTATGGGCAGGGCCTATCCTCGCAGAGCGCGATTGATTCTTTTTTACTGAAGAACTTATGCGACTTGAGGAATGCAGGCAACCAATTGCTCAGCCGTGAGGCAAATGATCCCAAACATCAGATGCGCCATGGCTTTAAGCGGACCTTTAACGTGCAGAAAGCGCCCGCCAAAACTGTCTTTGAGTCTGGAATTAACACGCTCAGCACTGCTGCGCTCTTTATAGCGTCTGGCTTCATGGGGTTCAAATGCACGCGTATCAGTTTCACTACGACGATTGAAGTCAATTAAAGGGACATGCCCCAGAGAACGGCTATGTATGCGGATCAATCCAGAATCATAGGCCGCATCCATCAGGTCATAGCAATTGTCTACTCGCTCTTGAGTCATCAACGCTAATGGAATGGCAACCTGGCTATCATGAACAGATGCAGAAGTTAATACACAAGAAATCGGGATATCCCCATCAGCTGTATCAATATGCAGCTTGTAGCCGCGCCAACTGATCTTGCGGCCTTTGCTGTCTACCTTTGTTCCCACATCGCAGTGCTGGGGCAAATCAGCCACCATGGCTGTGGGTGAAGTCATTTCCAATTGAGGTTCCAAACGGGTCTTGGGTTTTAGGCTTCGTCTTGCTCGTTTTTTAGGGCGCCCACGTTTCTTGGGCGCAATCACTGGCGCAGTCTCTGGAACTACAGCGACTTTCTCACGCGCTTCGATTGCAGTTGAATCCCTGGAAATATGTCCTACTAAACGTTCGGATTGGTACGCCTTAATCATGGCTTCATGAACGCGCTCTGGAATACGATCTTGTGCAAAGTCTTTAAAGGCTCTTGAGAAGATGGACTCATCTGGCCCGACGCTACGGAACAAGGGATAACTCCGCAGATGGTGAAATTCTTGGCGTGTAGCCCTGTTTTTCGCAATATACTCCCGAGCTAAAATACATTAAGCAATTTT
>CAXNIG010000121.1:0-3598 GCA_964202445.1 Pseudomonadota bacterium | reverse complement strand
ACCAGCCTCAGTCGTGCCATTTATCGCTTTTGTTTTACAGGCAAAAAACCTGAGCTGATTGAGCGATTTAAAAAATTCACGCCTCGTGATTTGCGCCGCACCTGCAAAACCCGCATGGGTGAGATGGGCATTTCAAAAGAGATTCGGGACCGCATTCATAATCATGCCTTAACGGATGTATCAGCCAAGCATTACGATCGCTATGATTATTTGCCGGAGAAACGCAAAGCGCTAGATGCCTGGGATAAACATTTACGTGCTGCACTCACGCCCCTAACCTTTAGCTCATTTTAACTAACCACACCTGTTTTATCCTCAAGCAATTCAATTGCATATCCATCTGGATCCTTCACAAATGCAAGAATTGTGGAACCATGTTTCATCGGCCCAGGTTCCCGCGAAATCACTCCACCCATTGCCCGAATCTGCTCACAAGTTTGATACACATCGGGCACCGCAATCGCCACATGTCCAAAAGCATTGCCAAGCTGATATTCATGCGTATCCCAATTGTAGGTCAGCTCCAATACAGCTCCTGCCGCTTCTGGCTGAAAACCCACGAATGCCAGAGTGAAGCGCCCCTCTGGATAATCCTGACGGCGCAGCAGTTTCATGCCTAAAATTTCTGTGTAAAAGTGGATCGATTTTTCGAGATCTGTGACTCGCATCATAGTATGAAGTATACGCATTTTGACCCGCAATTTTTGTAAACATATTGTACAGTTTAACAGACTTTGCTAGAATATCAAAATCAACTTTCAAGGATCAATATGAGCAACTATTTAGGCATCCACCACTGCGAAATTTTAGTCACTGATGTCGATAAGGCCATGCATTTTTATACACAGCTTTTGGGCATGGAGGAAATCCATAACCCTTCAACTTTCCAGGCTTCCAAATGGCTGAGACTGGGCAATCAGGAGTTGCATCTGACTTTTGACCCGACACCCGATGCGAACAAAGAGCGCCACTTTGCAATCCACGTGAAAAGTCTGCAGCAATTACGCGAGGACTTTCAAGCCAAAGGCGTGGAAATTGTTGAAGCGGGCACTATTTCAGGTGTACAGCGCTTTTTTATTTTTGACCCTTTTGACAACCGCATTGAATTTGTTGAACGCGAGGCCTCTAAGACGCAAGATCCCAATGTAGTCGTGATTTTGAACCGCACTTTAAAACCAGGCCAAACCTTCGAAAACTTTTATGAAGCCTGGAAACCCCCTGTAGAATGTGTCAGCAGTGAAGGGCATCGACATCACTACCATTATTTTAGCTGGCCCTCTCGCGTGATCAATATGCAGAACGCCGCCAACCCTAACGAAATCATCAGCCTGGGGTTGCTCTATTGTGAAAGTGAAGAACAATTTCACACTGAGATGAAGCGCCTGGCTGCAACAGAACAAATTCGTCATGATAAAATTGCAAAAGTCGCTGACAAGATGGGTGAGAATCGTCAGTATTTTGTGCTGAGTGATGATATTTTGGGATAAACTCATCCCCTCCACAAACGCAAAGCCCTCGCAATCGTGCCTTGATACTGACCTAAGTTTCCCATACCAGGACACAGGGCTACACGATAAAAGCTAATAACAAATTTTACCATGCCCAATTTCTCAGCCCACGCAAAACACTCCAGGATTTTATCTTTGGGTGCATACTCAAGCCAAGCATCCAGATAGGCGTCCCGCAATTCTAAATACGCCAGAGAGTCTTTCAAAATGCCATGATTTCGTTGAGCACTATCCAAAAATGACACCAGTGAAAAGAAAGGATGTGAAATCACCGCATCACCCCAATCATTGATAATCAGACGATCGCCCTGCAGTAACATATTGTTATCATGAAAATCGCCATGCTCAATGGTTTCGGGGATCGGATAGATGGCGAAGTCCTCGCAAATCACCTCCACTTTCGAGATCAAATGATGCAGAAAATCAATCTCCCGCTCACGCAGGCCCTCCGCTTTTAAAAAGGCTCTTCTGCTGATAAACTCAGCATATAATCCAGGCAACTTTGCCAATCGCCAATCGGGGACACCCAACGCCAGCAACTCATCAAGATGCTGGCTTTCCTGCTGCTGCATTTTGGCATACGACTGTAGCGCGCCGCAGGCCCAATCCATACGATAATTTTCCTGCAAAAGCGGCCGCAAGCATTGACCACTCTCTTCCATCAGAAAGCAATTCAAATCTGGATTCACGGCTAGGATTTGGGGCACCTGATGATTCTGCTGATTTGTCCAGTATTGCAAAAGCTTCGCCTCGATCACAAAAGGGGACGACATGTGTTTGAGGTACATCACTTTACCTTCGGAAGTAGTGATGCGATAGACTTGCGACCAGGGCATCATTCTGACTTCTTCAAAAGATTGAATCGTCTGTCCTTGGCTTCTTAAATATACGTCAACCCACTGCTGCATTTTTAACTCTTCTGCCGCACCACACCGCGCCCACCTGGAGGCCACTCCTGATATTGTGGCAAACTATCGGTAATTTCATACCAGGGCGCCTTTGATCCCACAAAAATATGCGCCACAGGCCGATTGCCTGGATCTTGCTCTAAACCACCAATTGGCAAGCCAATATACTCAGGATCATTCACAATGCGACTGATCAGGCTTGAGCCACAGATATCACAAAAGGTTTTTGAAGTCGCTTCGCCTTCACGAAGATATTCTTTGACATGTTCTTCACCACTCGCCCATTTAAAATTCTTGGTTTCCACCGCAGCGCGGGTGCGATACGCCGAACCATGCCAGCATCGACACTTCGAGCAATGGCAATTGTAAATTGGGCCTAAGCCGTCCGTGATTTCATAGCTGACTGTTCCGCATAGACAGCGACCTGTTAGTTTTTGCATGTGTCCTCCCTCTGAATTTTTTCTACTACCGCTTTGGCCAAAGTTTCATGGCTGTCCTGCTCAAGATGAATTCCATCCTTTGCACTGATTTTGACATACGGCGCCGCGTCCATAAACGCACAGCCTTCTTCCTCTGCCAGCTTGGCGTAATACGCAGCGAGCTGCCGGGATTTTTCTACGGAGCCCAGATCAAAGAGCTCCTTATACAATGGATAATCAGCCACACAAATTGGGGCGGGTGAAATCAAGAGAATATGCGGAGCCTGACCATTTCGCCCAAAACAGCTTGCTTTTGCAGTGCGGACTAATCCTCGCATTCCATCCACAATGCGCTTTACATTGGCATTAAAAGGGATTTTAACATCGTTGGTACCGAGCATAAAAATCACCAAATCCAACGGATAATGGGCATCCAATTCAGCAGAAAAAGCAGCCAGCCCATTGCGGGAAGTTTTGAAAAATCCAATCTCATCAAACGAAGTATTACGGCCATTTAAGCAAGCCTCTATCACATGATAATCAGCGCCCAGGAGTTTTTGCAAAATGCCAGGCCAACGCGCATCATATTCATAACGCTGATGCAGCATTGTTTCTGGGTTAAAGGAACCTGCGATATTGCCCCAACTGTTGGAGTCTCCGTAAATTAAAATGTTTTTCATCTTCTCACCTTCTACAATCAATTCACTGCAAACTGATCGGTCTGAATATTGATTCTTGCCGACTCTTGATTGAATACATCCGA
>CAXNIG010000120.1:0-3604 GCA_964202445.1 Pseudomonadota bacterium | reverse complement strand
CGCCAGATGACCTACATGGCATTAAGATTATGCCAATGGTGTGGTGAAGTGTTCGATTTTGCGCATGTTCTTGATCAAAAAATTTTGAACAATCCCTGTCATGTTGTACTCAAGCACCTTCCCAAACATACTGAAAAACACATGGCCCGCATTTGTGCAGAAAAACTTCCCGGCTTTGTACAAGACCTACTGAAATATAAAGGCCATCCTCTGACGAAGGCTGCATTGTGGACTATGCTTTATACCGGAATGCGCACAGTGAGTGTGCGACGCGCTTTGCTTGGAGACATACTGCTAGAAAAAGGCATTTGGAATCGTCGGCCTGAAAAATTAGATAAAAACATATTGGTTGTTCCTCTGCCCCGCCAGGCCATTAAAGTAATCCGAGATATTCTACCGCTCACTGGCGGTCGCCCAGAAGATCTAGCATTCCCAAGCATCCGAACCCCTTTTCACCCCATGAGCGAAGCAGCCATCTGTCAGGCAATTAAGCGCATCGGTTATGATATGGTTGGACACGGAGTGCGCGGGCTTGTGAGCACATGTCTAAACGATATGAAATTTGCCCCACATCTAGTGGAAGCACAGCTCGGACATAAAAAAGATAAAGTAGAAGCCGCTTATAACACCTCAACCTATCTTGATGAAAGGCGAAAAATGATGCAAAAATGGGCCGACCACTTGGACACACTCATAAAAAAGGCAGCTCAATAATTTAAGCTGCCTTTTGAGGAGATCTGGCTTCAGATATTTTAGTCTGCATCCAGGCGTCGATTTCACTCTCAAGCCAAACTACACACTTTATTGAAATCAAGACGTTTTTTGGAAACTCATCCGATTTCATCATGTCATAAATTTTGGTTTTGCTTAAGCTACACCGCCGCTGCACCTCTTTTAGTTTTATAAAAGATTCCATTTTCGTTCCTTCAATTCATTTAACAGAAGAATTCCAATACAAGGATTAGAAATGCTTTGCGTATAGCAAAGCTTTGGAAGCCCCTATTCTGAACGATCCGCCACTGGACTGAAGGGTTGGAGATGGCTTGGCAGGTTTAAGGCAAGAATACCGCTTGATGAGCTTTTCCAGACTTAATGGATCGAATTGTACACTTTATCGATAATAAAGTCAAATTCATCAAGTATTATTTTTTATATCTCACTGAAATATAAAGTTAAATTTATTAAAACACCAAAATTTACAGCTGAAATAAATTGACTGTTAGTGTTTTTTTTGATACAATTACGCAAAATAAAAACAAAAAAAGAGTGCAAAATGAAAAATTGTATGGACGATTCCGCGGCCAACTTCCCAATGCATGTCATGCCAGAGTTTATTCATATGCTTGATTCAGTTATTGAAAAATTAAGTGACATACTGGCCAACTTTGCAGAAAATTGGAAACAGCCTGAGTTTCAAAAAGAGGCGCCTTATTTAAGGGCAGAATTAGGTGATATTACTCAGTTCATTAAACATTGGGAAACAGAATATCTCTCAACCCCCCAACAACAGACTAATCTTAAAGCTTTGCAGCAAAAATTTGAAGAGGCAAAAAAAGTGATCTCCAAAATGGAAGTAGCACTTCGAACTTATCACTAGTAGTTTTTTGGTCAGATCTGAATACTTCTTAAAGGATTTTAAAAGCTACACTGACTTATAACGCCAACAGCTGACAGGGTGATCATTCACCATGCCCACCGCCTGCATAAAAGCGTAGAGAATAGTCGAGCCGACAAACTTCATCCCACGCTTTTTTAAGTCTTTGGATAAGGCATCACTTTCGGGGCTGGTGACTGGCGTTTCTTTAAAATTTTGCCAATGATTTTGAATCGGAACCCCATTCACGAAGCGCCACAAATAGACATCAAAGCTGCCAAACTCTTTTTGAATCTCCAAAAACACCTGTGCATTCTGCCGCGCTGCAAAAATCTTCAAGCGATTGCGAATAATGCTGGCATCCTCACACAGCTTCATAAGCTCCTGATCCCTCATCGCAGCAACCTGCACTGCGTCAAAGTGACGAAAGGCCACGCGATAGGCCCCTCGCCGCTTTAAAATCGTCTCCCAACTTAGACCTGCCTGCGCTCCCTCCAAAATCAGTATCTCAAATAAATGTCGATCATCATGCACAGGAATACCCCACTCTTCATCATGATATTGTGCATATACAGTTTGGCCTGGTTTATTCCCAAAACAACGCGCTTTTATTTCTGACATTTAACAGAACTCCAAATTCAATGCGCACAAAAAAATCAATGCCTGATTTTCGGCGGCAAAAGGGTTTAAACTCTCTATAATGATCTTACCAAACTTCGGAGAGAATAAAATCATGATCAGTGATTTAGAAAAAGCTGTTTTTTACAAAGCACTTTTAGCCAAAGACAGTGAATATGATGGCGTGTTTTTTGTCGGAGTTAAAACCACAGGCGTATTTTGTCACCCGACTTGTCCAGCACGCAAACCTAAACTTGAGAATTGTGAATTTTTCCGCACCGCTGAAGAAGCACTTCTGGCCTCATTTCGCCCCTGTAAACGCTGCCGTCCCTTATCTCATCCGCAACGTGTCTCACCCCTGATTGAAAAACTGGTGTCCGCAGTGGAAGCCGAGCCACAAAAACGCTGGCAGGAAAAAGACTTTGCTGACTTAGGCATTGACCTTTCTACTGCCAGACGTCAGTTTAAAAAGCGTTTCGGTATGACTTTGATTGAATATGCTAGGGCCCGCCGCATGGGCCTCGCCATGAAGCATATTCGCACTGGAAAGTCAGTGATTGAGTCCCAACTTGAAGCCGGATATGAGTCTGATAGCGGATTTCGTGATGCTTTCTCACGGATTATGGGCACCGTACCAAGCAAAATAAAACAGCATCTTATCTTGAAAGCAGCCTGGCTTGATACGCCATTAGGCCCGATGATCGCCATTGGCAGTGAGACCGAACTGTATCTCCTCGAATTTGTGGATCGCCGCGGCCTGGAGCGCGAAATAGAACGTTTACGCAAAAGAGCCAAAGCCACTATTCTGCCTGGAGAAACCGCCCCCATTCAATCCATCCGTCAAGAGCTTCAAGCCTATTTTGAAGGCAAGCTGACACAATTCAAAACCCCGCTGTATCTACTGGGCTCACCATTTCAACAACAAGTTTGGCACGCCCTACAAACCATCCCTCACGGCCAAACCTGCTCTTATCAGGAATTAGCCATACAAATCGGCAGGCCTACCAGTTGCCGTGCTGTAGCCAATGCCAATGGCGCCAACCAAATCGCCATCGTTATTCCCTGTCACCGCGTCATCAACACAGGGGGCGCACTGGGTGGATATGGCGGCGGAGTCTCTCGCAAGCAATGGCTCCTGCATCATGAAAAAAATCAAGTTCCAAGTGATGGGCATAACACGGTATAATGCCAAAAAATGAATTTAAATGAAGCCAACCATGCGTAAAGTCTTTTGGGATAATCCTTATCAAACCGAACTGTCTACTGTGATTACAGAAATCAATGGGGACAAAGTGCTGTGCCAAGAAACCATTGCCTTCTCTTTTTGTGGCGGTCAAGAAAGTGACAGTGGTACGATCCAAAACCACCCTATTTTAGGCTCAGAGATGATTG
>CAXNIG010000119.1:0-3628 GCA_964202445.1 Pseudomonadota bacterium | reverse complement strand
GGATTCATCTCGCAAAATATACTGAATTTGCTCTGCAGTACCCGTCATCATATTCCGTCGACCAAACGACAGAATCTGCACAAAACCAACATAAAAAAAGATTCCTTCAAAAATCACATAGAATGCAATCAAATCCCGTAAAAACTGCTGATCAGCCTCAGACGTTCCTGTTGAAAAATAAGGATCTGCAATGGATTGCGTATATTTCAAAGACCAAGCCGCTTTATCATGAATGGAAGGCACTTCACGATACATATTAAACACTTCGCTCTGATCAAGGCCCAAACTTTCAATAATGTACGTATAGCTATGCGTATGCAGCGCCTCTTCAAAAGACTGACGCAAAATATATTGACGACACTCGGGATTAGTAATGTGACGATACACCGCCAGAACCAAATTATTTGCAACCAATGAATCTGCTGTAGAAAAAAATCCAAGCGCACGCTTTAAGATTAGTCTTTCATCATCAGTCAAGCCATTTGGATCTTTCCACAACGCGATATCCGCGGCCATGTTCATTTCCTGAGGCATCCAATGATTAGCACAAGCATCTAAATATTTTTGCCAAGCCCAATCATATTTCATAGGAAAAAGCTGATTTAAGTCCGAACGACAATTAATAATTCTTTTATCATCTTGCTGAATCCGCGCAGCCCCCATCGCTAAATCTTCAAGTCCAGTCGCCCCTTTTTGTATTGCACCATCATAGTTTGAATTTGACATCACTCTCTCCTACTTAGTTTAAATTACGCTATAAATTTTTCACATGTGGCAACAAAACTTTCAACTGCTTTGGATTGCTGGCTACAAAATTTTTTTCTTTTAAGATATTATCACCGCCTTTAAAGTCTGTCACTATGCCACCCGCTTCTCGCACCAATAACATCCCTGCTGCAACATCCCATTCCTCAAATCCTACGCACACTGATGCATCCAAATAACCCGCTGCCACATACGCTAAATCCAACGCGATGGACCCTGTTCGTCTAAACGCGGCAATCTCAGACAACAGTGCTTCAGAAAAATCAGAATATGCTTTCTGAGAGCCTATGCCACGGGGCAAATTGGTAGCAACTAACGCACCATTCAATTTTTCACGCTTAGAAACACGAATACGACGCGCTGTATTTAAAAAAGCACCCTCACCACGCACTGCATAAAAAATATCTTGGCTGAGCGGGTTATAAACCACCGCATACTCTATGCGACCATTTATTTTTTTAGCAATTGAAATAGAAAAATAAGGAAACCCATGTAAGAAATTCAATGTCCCATCAAGTGGATCCACAACCCAAACTTGACTTAAATCTTCTTTCCAAATTTCACCTTGCTCTTCTGTCAAAAAGCTATCTAAGGGATAGGCCGTTGAAATCACTTCAACAATAGATTGCTCAACTAACAAATCCACAGCCATCGCATACTCTAAATGCTCTTTGCTATGTATTTTCAAAGTTTCTAAACGATCCATGGCACGCAGCAGAATGTCTCCTCCACGGCGGGCAGCTCGAATTGCAATATTAATTTGTGGATGCATGAATTTCTCTTCACTTTAACTAACGGTACTGACTATATTACAGGGAAGCGCGACTCAAGGCAAAGGGATTCCAATCGCTTTAAGACGATTTTTAATTTGTGGATGCGTTGAAAACAAATCACTCATGGATCCGCCCACTCCAATACCGGCCTCTGCAGGATCATAAATGTAAGCCGTACGCCGCACACCTTCATGGGCTGTACGCTTGTAATCTGAGGTATATTGCGCTTGGTTGGCCACATGATCCTGTTGTATTTTTAATAAAGCACGCCCCATCGGTTCATTATCACGCATGAGTTCAACTGCACCACTATCCGCCATAAACTCACGGGTTCGACTTAAATACATCGACAATAACATCGTGATCAGTGGCAATGTATAACGCAAAACCATGACAATCAAAAAAAGCTGATTGCCCCCTCGCTCACGCTCATCACGACGCCCCCCTCCAAACAACATGGACCAAAACAGCATATCAATCAGGATTAAAATCAAATTACTCAACACTGCAGCAAACAAAGTCAGCTTAATATCCAGATGCCGAATATGCGATAACTCATGCGCCAACACAGCCTGCAACTCAGCTCGATCTAGCTTTTCAGCCAAGCCACGCGTAATCGCAATCATCGCCGATTTTTCGCTAAAACCGCTCGCAAACGCATTCATATAATTCGCTTCAATCACAAATACTTTCGGCATATAACGCAATCCAGCTGCAATGCGCATTTCCTCAACCACATTATACACTTGGGTATCTAAAAGATTACGCGCTGTTTGTGGCGTCACCTCAAAGTACTCAGTGCCCAGCAACATCAATTTGTCATACGATGCATAGGTCACTAAAACACACATGGCCGCAATCGCAAGCGCGACCAAGGTACACACAGGCAAGACCTGAAAACTTAACAGAAGCCCCATGACCTGGTTTGCAGGCATGCCAGGATACAATCCCATATGGAAATAGGTATCAAATAGCAAGCCCACAAAGGCATAAATCAACAAAAAAGTCAGGATCACCCAACGCGTGCGTTGCGTATTTTGTCGCAATACTTTACGCCAATCCGCTGGACCTGTTTGCATTTTTTCCGTCATAATAGGCTAAAGCTTAACCGTATACGCTTCTTGCGTTTTAACCTGATCCGCATCCAACTGCCAATACGAAAAATCCTGATTCAATTTTGAAAAAATCGCAGCAACCATACTTTGGAAGAAGGATTTTTTTTCAGCATTATAACGCTCAACACTATCATTCAATGCTTGTTTAGCAAAGGCAAGCTTGTTTTCAGTCGAAACAATCTCCTCTTGCAGTTGCAAGGCATTTTGATTGGCTTTGAGGTCAGGATACTGCTCAAACACCAGATTCAAGCCTGAAGCAATCCCCGAGATTTTATTCTCTGCCACCATCATCGCATTTGCATCGCCGGAGCTTTTTGCTGCCACCGCGCTATTCCGCAACGCCACCACATCTTTCAGAGTAGTTTGCTCATAGTCCATATATTTTTTGACAACTTCAATTAAAGATTGAAACACTTTAAAACGGCGATCCAACTGAATATCAATTTGTTTTTGATTATTACGCACCGTTTCAATCATCGAAATCAAACGATTATAAATACTAATGACATACACCAGCACTGCAACAACAACGATAAGAACCCAGGTCATTTCTTTCATTTTATACTCCTTAAGCCAAACGAGTCTCTAGTATATCACACATCCACGCCTGAATTCTATCCAGCAGTGGACGATAAATAGTATGCCCAATCGGATACAAATCAAATTCAGGCGTATAGCCCATTTCACGCAGAATATCACAGCTCAACTCAGCATATTCAGGCAAAATAATGACATCTTCCGTACCATGTTGAATCAAAATCGGCGGGCGCATTGCGCTCCGCTTCTGCAGCAATTCGTCTGGCGCAGGCAAATAAGTAGAAAGCCCTATCACTCCACCCAAAGCATGCGCAATCGTCAATCCCGCATATAAGGCAATGGCACCACATGGTGACATGCTCGATGATGTTGCGCTGAGGCCCCCTAAACGACTCATAGCCAAAGACTTCACTGAGGATGCTCAGAATATTGGGTGAG
>CAXNIG010000118.1:0-3657 GCA_964202445.1 Pseudomonadota bacterium | reverse complement strand
TTAAAACGGTCAAGGAATGTTTGCCCAATGATAAGGAAACGATTATGACAGTCGCAGAGCAGTTGATTAGACAAGGGATGCAGCAGGGGATGCAGCAAGGCATCTATCTTGTAGCGAAAAATTTATTAAAAAATGGGCTTGACGCCAGCGTTGTTGGCCAATATACAGGGTTATCGTCTGAGGTTATTGTTAAATTATCCCATGAAAAAAACCAATAGCCAAACTACTCGATAATCTATTACAATAGGCACTTTTAAATCTTGCTGTAAGGTGCTGCTATGAATTATGTAATGACAATGAGTGGTGTGGGTAAAATCGTACCCCCCAAGCGTCAGATTTTAAAAGATATCTATTTATCTTTTTATCATGGGGCGAAGATTGGAATATTGGGCTTGAATGGCTCTGGAAAATCAACTTTGCTGCGAATTATGGCGCGTGAAGATACGGATTATATTGGTGAGATCACTTGGACCAAAAATCTGAAAATAGGCTATCTTTCACAAGAGCCTCAGCTAGATCCTAAAAAGAATGTGCGTGAAAATGTGGAAGAAGCTGTAGCTGAAACTAAGGCGATGCTGACTCGTTTTGATGAAATTAGTATGAAATTCTGCGAACCCTTAGCCGATGACGAAATGAATGCATTGCTTGAAGAACAAGGCAATCTGCAAAATCAAATCGATGCTGCAGGCGCCTGGGAGTTAGATCGTAAGTTGGAAATTGCTGCTGATGCATTGCGCCTACCACCTTGGGATGCCGATGTCAGCAAATTATCAGGCGGGGAAAAACGCCGCGTTGCTTTATGTCGTTTGCTCTTGTCGAATCCAGACATGCTGCTTCTGGATGAACCTACCAACCATTTGGATGCGGAAAGTGTCGCCTGGTTAGAGCGTTTCTTGCAAGAATTTAAAGGCACCGTCATTGCGGTCACCCATGATCGCTATTTCTTGGATAATGTTGCGGGTTGGATTTTGGAGCTGGATCGTGGCGAGGGCATTCCTTTTGAAGGCAATTATACCAATTGGCTGGAACAAAAAAGTGAGCGCTTACGTGTTGAGTCTAAACAAGAGTCAGCCCGTCAGAAGGCAATGACTGAAGAACTAGAATGGTCTCGTCAGGGCGCCAAAGGCCGCCATGCTAAGGGCAAAGCACGTCTGCAGCGATTTGAAGAGTTGATGCAGGAAGATTATCAAGAGCGTAATGAGACTCGGGAGTTATATATTCCGCCAGGTCCGCGTTTGGGCGATAAAGTCATTGTAGTCGATCATCTTAAAAAAGGCTTTGGTGATCGTTTGTTAATTGATGATTTAAGTTTTAGCGTACCGCCCGGTGCTGTTGTTGGAATTATTGGTCCGAATGGCGCAGGTAAAACCACTTTATTCAAAATGCTTGCTGGCGTAGAAAAGCCAGATGATGGCCAGGTCGAGTTTGGTGAGACCGTTGAATTGGCTTATGTAGATCAAAGCAGAGATCATTTGACCGCGAGTAAAAACGTCTGGGAAGAAATCTCTGACGGTTTGGATATCATCACCGTTGGGCGTTATACCACGCCATCCCGTGCTTATGTTGGTCGCTTTAACTTTAAGGGAGAGCAACAACAGAAACGCGTCGGTGATTTATCCGGCGGGGAGCGTAATCGAGTCCATCTCGCCAAGCTGCTGCGTTCAGGGGGCAATGTTTTATTATTAGATGAACCCACTAACGATCTAGACGTTGAAACTTTACGGGCTTTGGAAGTTGCGATTGGTAATTTCCCTGGGGATGTGTTTGTTATCTCGCATGATCGTTGGTTCCTAGATCGCATTGCCACACATATTCTGGCCTTTGAGGGGGATAGCAAAGTCACTTGGTTTGAAGGTAACTTTGCCGATTATCTTGAGGATAAAAAGCGCCGCCTCGGAGAAGATGCTGTGTTTGAGCCCCATCGAATCAAGTTTAAAAAATTAGCCTAATACAAGCAATTGACAAAAAAAGGAAGTTAATAACAACATCTTGTAATAAATTTGTTTTTAGGAGATAATCTTTTTGAATGAATAAAAAAGGATGATCAGCATGGCCAAAATTATAGTGGTGACCTCTGGAAAAGGAGGCGTTGGAAAAACAACAAGTAGCGCTGCAATCGGTACAGCCATTGCCTTGCGTGGTTTTAAGACGGTGATTATTGATTTTGATGTGGGGCTGCGGAATCTGGATTTGGTTTTAGGCTGTGAGCGTCGTGTGGTGTATGATTTTGTCAATGTCATTCATAACGAAGCCACTCTAAACCAGGCATTAATTAAAGATAAGCGTGTGGATAGTTTATATATTTTGCCTGCTTCACAAACGCGTGATAAGGATGCCTTGACTGAGGCTGGGGTAAAGAAAGTTCTCGATGATTTGGCCAATGAGCATCACTTTGATTATATCATTTGTGACTCTCCAGCTGGGATTGAAAAAGGTGCCATGCTAGCCATGTATTATGCCGATGAAGCAATTGTAGTGACCAATCCAGAAGTGTCCTCTGTGCGTGACTCGGATCGCATTTTAGGAATTCTCTCCAGCAAGGCGCATAAAGTAGAGAAAGGTGAAGGCAAAATTAAAGAACATTTGCTGCTGACACGTTACTCTCCAGAACGTGTGGCGAAGGGAGAAATGCTGAGTGTGGATGATGTGAAAGATATTCTATCCATTCCTTTGTTAGGGGTCATTCCTGAATCAAAAGCAGTTTTAAAGGCGTCTAACTCTGGTGTCCCAGTCAGCTTGGATAAAGAAAGTGATGCAGGTCAGGCTTATCTGGATGCGGTGGCCCGCTTTTTGGGCGAAGATGTACCGCATCGTTTTGTAGAAGAAGAGAAAAAAGGATTTCTGCAACGCATTTTTGGGAGGAAAGCATGATGGTCAACTGGTTTAAAAAAATCTTTGGAGGAGACCCTCCTAAAAAATCCGCCCAAACAGCGCGCGAACGCTTGATGGTGATTGTTTCGCATGAACGTGGCCAACATGATCATCAACCTGATTTTCTGCCTATGTTGCAAAAAGAATTAACCGATGTCATCGCTAAATATGTCAAAATTGACAAAAATATGGTTCATGTTGATTTTGAACAAAAAGGCGGACGTTCGGTTTTAGAATTGAATATCACTTTACCTGAAGATGCAGCGTCGATGGCGGGCCCACCTAAGTCTATTGCCAAAGTCGCTGCAAAACCAGGTGTGCCTACGACAGCGCATACCCCAAGGCCTCAGCGTATTTGTAACTGCAAAAAAACGCCTTGTGTTTGTGGTCAAGCTGTTAAGAAGCGTCGCCCACCCGCAACTACTAAAAAAAACTAGGCAATTATGCGGCTTTTTCACGTTAATGATAATGCCTTAGCGTGCAACGTAGGTGATTCAGTCTCATTGCCAAAAAATGGGTATCTCTGGCTATTGTTAGAGCGCAAAGAAGCATTTGACTTGCCAGCTTGGCTAGCCCAATTTGGCTATGTATTGAATCAGCGGCATATCGAAGATTACCAACAATTTAATCATCCCAGTTCGTTTGATTGTATGAAAGCCTACGATATTATTGTGTTTCGTAGTGTTTCTGAACGTAAAGAAGGTCGTTTACGTCAATTTGATTCGACTACTTTTATTATCTTTAAGAAACTTTTAATTACAGTGTATGATCATGGTAATTTGGCTC